>JAYUDU010000377.1:0-1517 GCA_043739605.1 Acidimicrobiales bacterium
TACAAGCGCCGCGACAAGGACAAGGCCAACGAGGTCGAGGCCCTTGGCGTCATGGGCGAAGAAGCCATACAGGGCCGCCTCTGCATCCTCATCGACGACATGATCGACACCGCAGGGACCATCTGCGCGGCGGCGGAGGTGTTGCTCGACAAGGGCGCCCGCGACGTGTGGGCGATGTGCACCCACCCGGTGTTGTCGGGGGCTGCGGTCGACCGCCTGAAGGCGTCGCGCATCTCAAGGGTCGTGGTAACCGACACACTGCCCATCGGGAGCGAGAAGCAGTTCGACAAGCTTGAGATCGTCAGCGTCGCCACCATCGTCGCTGACACCATCGCGGCCGTGTTCGAGGACCGTTCGGTGTCGGAGATCTTCGGCGGCCAGAACCAGAGCTGAGCTCCGCCTTCCGCGCGACCCCCCATCCCCGCTACCCTTCAGAGGTCCACTGCGCGGGCAGCCGACGCGACGCAGCGTTGAACCCTCGTCATCCCGCGCGCATCGCTCCAGGAGTTCTCATGTCTGTCGTCCTCACCGCCACCTCCGGCCGCATCACCGGCACCGCCGCCTCTGGTCGGCTCCGCGCCGATGGCAAGATCCCCGCGACCCTCTACGGAGCCGGCATCGAGGCCCAGAACCTCACGGTCGTCGCCCGCGACCTTCGTGCCGTGCTGCACGACGACCACAAGGCGATCATCTCCATCGAGGTCGACGGTGTGACCCACCGAGTGGTTGCCCAAGAGATCGCCCGCGCCGCGATGGGGACCGTCACGCACGTCGACTTCCTGACGGTCGCCGAGGCCTGATCCGCGCACCTCGCGGTTGGCATCGGGACTGGGTCCATGGCTGACACCCCGACCGACCTCCTCGCGATCGGGCTCGGCAACCCGGGGCCGGAGTACGCGGGCACTCGCCACAACGTGGGTGCTGACGCCGTCGCGCTCCTGGCGCGGCGCCTTGGCATGGCGTTGAAGAAGCCATCAGGTGGCATGAAGGCGGTCGCGGGAGACGCCCGTGTCGGCGCGGCCCGCCTCGCGCTCGCCGTCCCCACCACGTGGATGAACGAGTCAGGCCAGGCCGTCGCACCGCTGGCCAAGCGCCACGGCGTCGACACCGAACCGCACCGACTGCTCATCGCCCATGACGAGCTGGACCTCCCGCTCGGCGTGGTGCGGCTGAAGCTTGGCGGTGGGCTGGCCGGACACAACGGCCTGAAATCGATCAAGGCGCACCTGCACACCGAGGACTTCGCCCGTCTCCGCATCGGCATCGGACGGCCGCCAGGCCGCCAAGATCCCGCCGACTTCGTTTTGAAGCGACCAGGCAAAGCGGAGCGCCTCGAGCTTGATATCGCGTTGGTCGAGGCTGCCGACGCCATAGAGCGCGTGCTCTGCGTCGGACTCGACGCCGCCATGGGCATCGTCAACCAGCGGGGGGCCGCTCCCGCCCCCTCGGACGGATGAGTCGCAACGCCGTGGACGACGACGACCTCGATCTCGATCCGGAATGGGGCGCCCTCGACG
>JAYUDU010000378.1:0-4281 GCA_043739605.1 Acidimicrobiales bacterium
CGAGACGACGCCCCGCGCCGCGACGCTCGAGGGCGCGGACCGGGGCAACGACCTGGCGCTCATACGGATCGCCGACGCGTCTGGCCTGTCCACGGTCACGCTTGGCAACTCCGACTCGGTCGAGGTGGGCGACGACGTGGTGGCCATCGGCAATGCGCTCGCCCTGCCGGGCGGCCCGACCGTCACCACCGGCATCATCAGCGCCAAGGACCGCACCCTCGACAACCTCGACGGCCTCCTCCAGACCGATGCCGCCATCAACCCCGGCAACTCGGGCGGTCCGCTCGTCAGCACTGCGGGCGAGGTCATCGGCATCAACACCGCCGTCCTGCGCGCCTCTGGGGGTGGCGCAAGCGGCCCCGACACCCAAGGCATCGGCTTTGCCATCGCCTCCAACACCATCACGCCGCTGCTGGACCAGCTCCGCGCCGCTCGGGGCACCGAGATCGGCGCGAACGGCGTGTTCCTCGGCCTTGGGACCGTCAGCGTCACGCCCGAGATCGCCAACCGCCTCAACCTCGGAGTCGACCACGGCGCCATCGTCACCGACGTGAGCGTGCCGTCGGCCGCCAGCCGAGCGGGCATCACCGACGGCGACGTCATCACTGGCATCGACGGGGCTCCAGTCACCAACACCAGCGACTACCGGCGCATCGTCCGCTCCCACAAGGTCGGCGACATCGTCCGGATCGAGCTCGTCCGGTCCGGCCGCAAGGTGACCGTCTCTGCCACCCTCGGTTCTCGGTAGCGAGCCGGAGGCCTCGCTTCGGTCGAACTAGTCTTGCGCTCTTATGTCGATGGCTGCCGAAGCGTTCCACCCGCCGCGGGGCACCGCGCGCATCGTCTATCTCGGTCCGGTCATGCCGCACTGGGATGTGCAGCCGGTCACCGGCGACCGCAAGGCGATCGACGAGTTCCGGTCGCGGGTCCTCGCTCGCCTGCTCCTGCTGCAGCCCTACGACCCGCAGTTCCGTCGCAACCGCGAGCGCGTCATCCGCGACGCAGAGCGCGAAGGCATCACCCTCGAGTGGGACCTCGGCGTCCCCGAGTAGCCAGACGGTGAACGGCGGCTGAACGTCCGGGGACCGGGCTCGGGTTCGCCGGGGGTGCCGGTAGCCTCGACGCCCATGGCGGTGATCGATGTGCCCGGGCCGGGTCACGCGGCGCGCCTCAGCCCGTTGGCGAGCGACGCCGCGGGGCCGACGGCCGAGGCGCAAGCGGCGGCCCACCCGTCGAGCCTTCGCTACCTCAACCGTGAAGGCAGCTGGCTCGACTTCAACGCTCGGGTGCTCGCCCAGGCGCAGGACGCCGACGCGCCGCTGCTGGAGCGGGCGAAGTTCCTGGCCATCTTCTCATCCAACCTCGACGAGTTCTTCCAGGTGCGGGTGGCAGGCCTGAAGGACCAGCTCGCCGCTGGCCTCGGCCGGAACAGCCCAGATGGGTTGTCGCCCAGCGAGCAGCTGACGGCAATCAGGGACCGCCTCAGCGACCTCCTCGACCAGCAATCGCAGACCTACGCAGAGGTGCACGACGCACTGGTCGGCCACGGCATCGGGGTCGTCGACCTGTACGACGTGACGCCAGACGAGCGCGCCGAGCTGGACGACACCTTCGAGCAACGCATCTTCCCTGTGCTCACGCCCCTCGCCGTCGACCCCGGCCATCCGTTTCCCTACATCTCCAACCTGTCCCTGAACCTCGCGGTGCTGGTGCGCGACCCGGCCACCGACGAGCGTCGGTTCGCCCGCGTGAAGGTGCCACCGCTGCTGCCGCGCTTCGTGAAGGTCGGCTCTGGAGGCACCGTCGGCGAGGCGCGCTTCGTTCGCCTCGAGCAGGTCATCGCCGCGCACCTCGATCGCCTGTTCCCCGGCATGGAGGTGGAGGATCACCATGCGTTCCGCGTCACTCGCAACGCCGACCTCACCCTGGAAGAGGAAGAGGCCGACGACCTGCTCGCCGCCGTGGAGATCGAGCTGCGCCGCCGCCGCTTCGGCCGCGCCGTGCGACTCGAGGTCGAGCCGGCCATGACAGAGGAGGTGCGCATGCTCCTCGTGCGGGAGCTGGAGCTGATGGCCGACGACCTGTACGTCGTCGATGGGCCGCTCGACCTCACCGCGTTGTGGGCGATGCACAACCTCGATCGTCCCGATCTGAAGAACGACGCGTTCTCGCCGGTCACCCAGGCGCGCCTCGCAGGAGAGCGCGACGAGCCCGTCGACCTGTTCCGCGTCATCCGCGAACGCGACGTGCTGGTCCACCATCCGTACGAGAGCTTCTCGACCTCGGTCGAGGCGTTCATCAAGCAAGCGTCCACCGATCCCCACGTGCTCGCCATCAAGATCACCCTCTACCGCACCAGCTCGGACAGCCCCATCATCAAGTCGCTGATCCGGGCTGCGGAGCGGGGCAAGCAGGTGGCGGCGCTGGTCGAGCTGAAGGCGCGCTTCGACGAGCAGGCCAACGTCGCCTGGGCCAGAGCGCTCGAGGAAGCAGGCGTCCACGTCGTGTACGGGCTCATCGGCCTCAAGACGCACTCCAAGACCGCCCTCGTGGTGCGCCAAGAACCCGACGGCATCCGTCGCTACGTCCACATCGGCACTGGCAACTACAACTCCAAGACCGCTCGCTCGTACGAGGACTTCGGGTTGCTCAGCTGCGACCCCGACCTCGGCGCCGACCTCACCGACCTCTTCAACCTCCTCACCGGCTACAGCCGCCAGACGCGCTACCGCAAGATCCTGCTGGCGCCAACGATGCTGCGCCCTCGGTTGCTTGAGCTCATCGCCGCAGAGGCCGAGGTCGCACGTTGCGGAGGGCGTGGCCGTGTCGTCCTGAAGATGAACAGCCTCGTCGACCCGAAGATCATCGACGCGCTCTATGAAGCCAGTCGTGCGGGCGTGGAGATCGATCTCATCGTTCGGGGCATCTGCTGTCTCCGGCCCGGTGTTCCTGGCATGTCAGAACGGATTCGCGTCCGGTCGATCGTCGGCCGCTACCTTGAGCACTCGCGTGTCTACGCCTTCGGGGGCGGGGTGGAAGTCGACGGAACGGAGCGGCCGGTGCACCTCCTGTTCGGTTCCGCTGACCTGATGCCCCGCAACCTCGACCGTCGCATCGAGGTGTGCGTCAGCATCGACGATCCCGCCGCCAGGGCGCGCTGCCTGGACGTGCTCGCCATCAACCTCGCCGACGACGTGCTGGCATGGGACCTCGACGCAGAGGGTGCGTGGCATCGGGTCGCGCCAGCCGCCGACCCGGAGAAGGCCGTCGACACGCACCTTCGCCTGCAAGCGCAGGCCCGAGCGGTCTCTCGCCCCAAGCAGAAGCCGGCCGCCCGCATCCGCTGAGTCGCTGACCCCGCACCCGTCGGCAAGACTTGCAGGATGCGGATCTTGGTCACTGGCGGCGCTGGCTACATCGGGAGTCACACCGTCGTCGAACTGCTCCTGGCTGGGCACGATGTCGTCGTTCTCGACAACCTCTCGAACGGCCACGCGGAGGCGCTGACCCGAGTGGGCGAGCTGGCTGGCCGAGCCGCAACGCTCGTCGTCGGCGACATCCTCGACGGAGCGGCGCTCGACGTCGTCTTCACCCAGACCTTTGGCGGCGACGGCATCGATGCCGTCATCCACTTCGCCGGCCTGAAGGCGGTCGGCGAGTCCGTCGACCGGCCCCTCTGGTACTACGAGAACAACGTCGCGGGCACCCTGTCGCTGCTCCAGGCCATGGACCGCAACGGGTGCCGCCAGCTGGTGTTCAGCTCTTCGTGCACCGTCTATGGGGCACCAACCCAGATGCCCATCCGCGAAGGCGCGGCGACGGGCGGAACCAACCCGTATGGCCGAACCAAGCAGCACATCGAGGAGATGCTGTTCGACCTGGCCGCGATGCCTGGCGAGGACTGGAGGATCGCTCTGCTGCGGTACTTCAACCCTGTGGGGGCGCACGAGTCTGGGCGCATCGGCGAGGACCCCCACGGCGTTCCCAACAACCTCATGCCCTTCGTCGCGCAGGTGGCTGTCGGCCGCCGCGACCACGTCACGGTCCACGGCAACGACTACCCGACGGCGGATGGCACCGGTGTGCGTGACTACATCCACGTCGTCGATCTGGCCAGGGCGCACCTCGGCGCCATCGAGCACCTCGGAGAGCTTGTCGGATGCGACGTCTGGAACATCGGCACCGGCGTGGGTTCGTCGGTGCTCGAGGTCATTGTGGCGTATGAGCGCGCCGTCGGGCGCCCCATCCCCGCAATCATCGGGCCCCGCCGACCGGGCGATG
>JAYUDU010000379.1:0-4278 GCA_043739605.1 Acidimicrobiales bacterium
GCTCGTCGGCGGCACGGGCGCCACGCCGGACATCGTGCTGTGGCCGGAGAACACCGTGAAGACCGATGACCTGCTCGCCGCCACCGACGAAGGCGACGCCCTCCGCAGCCTCGCAGAACGGCTCGGAGGACCGACGCTGATGGTCGGCGTCGTGGAAGATGTTCGTGACGACCCCACGCACTTCTCCAACTACCAGACCGCCATCGGACCGGACGGCCGCATCCTCGGCCGCTACGACAAGGTCCATCGGGTGCCGTTCGGCGAGTACGCGCCGCTGCGCTCCTTCGTGGCCAGATTCGCCGACCTGAGCCTCCTCCCCAAGGACGCCATACCCGGCACCGAGCCGGGCATCCTCACCACTGCCACGGGCACACCCGCCGGGGTGCTCATCAGTTACGAGCTGTTCTTCGGCGACCGCGCCACGGCATCGGTGCGGGCCGGTGCGCAGATCCTGCTCGGCCCCACCAATGCCGCCAGCTACCGCACCAGCCAGGTGCCGGACCAAGAGCTCGCCGCGGCCCGGCTGCGGGCGTGGGAGACCGGCCGCGACATCGCGCTGGTCGCGCCAACCGGCTTCAGCGCCTTCGTGCTGGCCGATGGCACAGTGCACGCCAAGACCGCGCTGTCGCAGCGGACGGTCATCCAGCGTGAGCTGACACTGCACACCGGCCACACGCCGTACGTGCGCACCGGCGACCGCCCCTGGCTGATCCTGTGCGCGCTGGTGGCGGCCGGCGGCCTCTGCAATGACGTTGTCACCCGCGTTCGCGCCCGCACCCCCGCGCGGCGCCGATGACCAGCCGCCTCGTCAATCTCATCCGTCCGTTCGCGGGCGACGCACTGCACTGGGCGCGGGCCCTGAAGGCAGAGCTTGGCGCCGTCGTCGCAGGCGACCGGCGCGCCGCCAAGTTCGCCGAGTACGGCGCGGGATCAGTCATCGTGTACCCGCCCGGTCCGATGTTCGGCCAGCACCACATGGCGCTCGGCGCTCGCACGCTCATCGGCCCCAACGTCAGCCTCGTCGTCGGCATGTCGCCGGATGAGCCCATGCACACCCGTGACGCCGACGGCGTAGCGCTGCGCCTCGGCGACCGCGTCACCATCGGACGCGGCTCCTCCATCGCCGCCCGGTGGTCGGTCGTCATCGAGGACGACGTGATGACCGGCCCTGACGTGTACATCACCGATCACGACCATGCCTACGGCGATCTCGACGTGCCCATCGGTCTGCAATGGCCGACGTGCGCGGCGGTGCGCATCGGCGCAGGTTCCTGGCTCGGCACCGGTGTCGTCGTGCTGCCAGGGGCAGACATCGGCCGCCACGTCGTCGTCGCCGCCTCCTCCGTCGTGCGCGGCCACATCCCCGACAACTGCGTCATCGCCGGTGTCCCGGCCAAGGTCGTCCGACACCACGACGGTACAGACTGGGTTCCGCCGCTTTCCGTCCCCGTCGAAGGCACGCCCCAGCCGCCGAGCTGGCCGGTGTGAGTCGTCCGGCCTTGGTCCCATACGGATACCAAAGAACGTCGGAGCTGGCGTACACATCGTCGCGACCAGCGAACAGGTGCCGGAAGCCGAGGTCGAGCGTCTGCGTGATCAGAAGCTGAGGAGCGTTGCCCGCTATCGGCCTACCGTCACCATCCGGAAGTGGATCGTACGAAGGGTGGCGTTCGTCCTCGAGCCCGCACGACGAATCAACGATGTCGACGAAGACTCCGGGCACCATCGGCAGGCCCTCCGACTCTCCATGTGGTCGAGGAAGATGGCCATCACGCTACCCCGCTTGCTGCGCAGCGCTCGTCTCGCGGCGTTCCCAGCGCGGTCGAACGCGCGTCGTCGGGCCGCCACCAGATCCGACAGCGATGCGACGTCGGGCACGTCGAGCGCGGCAGCGAGCAGCGCGTCCAAGCCGACGGCATCCAACCCAAGCACCTCGCCACGAAGAGCCGCGGGCCGAGGCGCCGCTCCAGGATCGACAACACCGCCTCCGCCTTGCCCTCCGCCTTGCCGCGGCGGGCGGCAGTGCGTTCGCGCGCCTCGACCGCCGGAGCGAGGTACGACGAGTAGAGAAGCTGATCACTGGACATTGGGGCCTCCTTCAGCCTTGACAGTGTGGCCACCGGTCGGCGAAGCGTTCACCTTCACGCCACGGCCACGCCGAGTCCTCCACGACATGGATCCACGTGTTGCGGCCCGTTGCCACCCATTCGACCACCGCGCGGCTCGCCGAGCAGCACGGCCGAGCCGCGGCCGACACCTTCGAGGCCCGGTGGTCGAAGGTCCTCGTCGTGGCGGACCCGCCGCTGAGCGATGCGACCTCGCCCCGTGAGCCCAGTTCTGGCACCGCTCTGACCCTGCCAACGGGTCAGAGCGGTGCCAGTCCGCCGACCCGTCGCGACGCGCTCGACCACGGACGCCTCCTCCAGGCTCGAGCGCTGCGTGCCCAAGCTCGGGAAGGTCCGCCACAAGATCTCCACTGTCGGCGACGCCGGCAAGAGCACTCACGTCGTAGTTGAGCGCTGCGAGGCCACTCGGGTCGAACTTCACCTTGAAGCCCTTCAACGCCCCAGCAGCACGGCGGCTTCTGTCGCCCCACCGCTCGGCGGGCGATATGCGCAGCAGCGTCTTTCGAGCAAGGGCGCTGAAGCTGCGGGCAAACGCGCCCCCACCGCGGCGCGCTTCGTGACGGATGACGACGCCTCCATGCGCGAGCGCAATCTGCTCGAACGAGCCGAGCAGCACCGTCTTACCGACACCGCGCAGGCCCGTGACGATGACGCCCTTATCCGTTCGCCCCTGCTCCACCCGATACACGGCGGTCTCAAACGCGTCGAGGATCGCACCACGACCGGCAAGCTGCGGCGGGCGGGCGCCCGCGTTCGGCGTATGCGGGTTGCGCACTGGGTCCATAGCGCCATCTCTGCAGTTGTAACCGGCTTTTATCAACATCAGGCAAATCCTGTTTACATCCGCAAAGCACGTCGTCACGTGGTGCCACGGGCAGCCGGCGCGTCGTTGATGATCCGACGAAACGCGGCGTCGTCCAAGTCCTGATCGGCAGCCAGCCACCCACCATCATGCAGAAGGGGTGTGACCAGCTACGACGCCGCCGTATGCCGCCGGCGAGGCGCGGGCGGACGGTGGTCATGCGGCGAGGTCGAGGGTTCGTCGTGGGAAGAGCTCGCTGAGGTAGATGCTGGTGGCCCCGCGGTCGAGGGGATGGCCGCGCCAGACCCACCGGTCGGCGAAGCGTTCACCTTCACGCCACGGCCACGCCGAGTCCTCCACGACATGGATGCCAGGCGTGAAGCGGCGTCCACAGTCGCCCCGGACCCGCGGTCAGCAGCGCGGCCCGCTCCCAGGACCGCCTTGGGCGGCGATCGCCGCTATCTGCCGGGGTCGGCGCCGCTCGCCCTGGCTCTGTCGACAGTTCGACTGGACTCGACCAACGCCGCGCCAGCCAACGCCTCCTCGAGGACCAGACGACGGCGGCACAGCCCATCCCTCATGAGGCGAGCGCCCGGGAGGGCGACCGCATCAGGCTCTGCGCACGCAGCGTACGCGTGGTCCAGCGCGTCGAGCTCAGCGAGGATCTCTGCCGTGCTCATCACGTCACGCACCTCGGAGCGCTGCGCAGGATGGCGGCCCGGGGGCAGAAATCCGTTCGGTTCCAACGGCGGAAGACTCATGGCGCAGTTGTACTCGGGGGGCGTGACAGCGGCCCGATACTGCGGCCGATCCCGGCGGACCGTTGCTGCCATCTCTGGCAATGTACAGCGCGGCCGGGTCAAGGCAGCCGAGCGCCCGCAGGCTCGGGTCATCCGGATCGCGAAGTCGGACTCGGGACGAGCCTGCGCTTCGATTGCACCACGACGTAGCGGCGTGGCCACGACTCGGGTAGGGACGGGAACACGGTGGTGGCGCTGAGGTGTCGCGCTCCTGCCAGACCTGGCGGATCGATGTGGCCACCGTCGCCGCATGCAGGTGGTCGTGCTCGACAAGGATGACGATGTCCGCGAGGTCGCGAACGCGCGAGTTCTCGCGGTCTCCGAAGTCGCGGAGCATCGCGTGGTACTTCTCAGCGGCGTGGGGGTGGACGTCGTGACGGACGGCGGCTACTCGGGTGGGAGGAGGGCGTCGACGTCGCCGTCGGGCGACAGGTCGAGGAGGGCGTCGTGGAGCGCTTCGAGAGTGGCGAGGTCGAGACGACGGACACGGGCTTCGAAGGCCGGTGCGGGCGTCCCGAAGCGGTGCTGGACGACACGGAGCACAGCGTCC
>JAYUDU010000380.1:0-4275 GCA_043739605.1 Acidimicrobiales bacterium
ATGGACCAGGCCATCGGCCAGGAAGCCGACGGCGGCGCGGCGGCCGCGCCGCTTGATGCCCGACACGAGGGGGCGGCCCGGACCGTCGTATGCGAGGAGCGCCGCGAGTGAGTCGAGCCCCGCCCCGGCGATGAGTGGCGGCGCAACGGTCAAGGTCGCGGCGCACGTTCGGCACGGGCAGCCGGCACGCCGATCACAACACGGGCACCGCTCATCGAACACCATGCGCACAGCATGCGCCGGGGGTGTGACAGGTACGGCTGCCAGCGCCGGTCCGGCCGCCTCGATGCTGGGGTCAGCTGACCGTCCATGTGCCGGCGCTGCGGAGGAGCGCGGCGAGGTCGGCTGGGCCCTTGCGGGTGGAGGCGTCGCGGAGCTGCGCCTCGACCTGGGTGCCGTAATCGGGCCGCTGCACGGCCCGAAACACGCCGATTGGCGTTGGCTCGTAGGGGCCGCGAGCCAGCCGCGACAACTGGAATGCCAGGCCGGGGTCGTCGCGTGACTCGTCGTGGACCAGCACGCGCTCCGCCCCCACATCTTCGACCCGAGCGGCACGCAGGGTGCCGTCCGGCTCCGCAACGACGCCCATCTCACCGTTCGCACCGAAACGTATGGGCTGGCCGTGCATGAGCGGCACAAGCATGTCGACCCGGGCATCCTTGCGCAGAATCGTGTCGAATGCGCCATCGTTGAAGACGTTGCAGTTCTGATAGATCTCGACGAAGGCGGCGCCGCGATGCCCGGCAGCGCGCTTGAACGTCTCGACCATGTGCTTGCGGTCCGCTTCGTGCGTCCGAGCGACGAAGGTGGCCTCCGCACCAAGCGCTAGAGAGATGGGGTTGTACGGTTGGTCGACGGAACCAAAGGGAGTCGACTTTGTGACCTTGCCGACCTCGGATGTGGGCGAGTACTGGCCTTTTGTCAGGCCATAGATCTGGTTGTTGAACAGCAAGATGGTGAGGTTGACGTTGCGGCGCAATGCGTGCAGCAGGTGATTGCCGCCGATGGAAAGGCCATCGCCATCACCGGTGACGACCCACACCTGAAGGTCGGGCCGAGCCACCGCGATTCCCGTGGCGAGCGTTGGCGCGCGGCCGTGAATGGAGTGCAGCCCGTAGGTGTCCATGTAGAACGGGAAGCGCGAAGAGCACCCGATGCCCGAGACGAAGACGACATCTTCCTTGCGCACACCAAGCTCTGGCATGGTGGCATGGACGGCGGAAAGGATGCCGTAGTCGCCACAGCCTGGACACCAGCGGACCTCTTGGTCGGAGATCCAGTCGGTGCGAGTGGTCGGCGGGGCGGGGTCGGTGATGCTCACGTTGACTCCTAGCGGTTGATGTGGTCGAGGATGGCGGTCTCGATCTCGGAGGCTCTGAACGGACGACCTTGCACCTTGGACAGGCTCTGCGCGTCGACGAGGAACTCTGCGCGCACCAGGCGCGACAGCTGGCCGAGGTTCATCTCGGGAACCAGGACCCGCCGATACCGGCGCAACACCGCGCCGAGGTCTCCGGGAAACGGGTTGAGGTGCATGAGATGGGCCTGATCGACGGGGATGCCCTTCGCCCTGACGCGCGCCACGGCTGCGGCGATGGAGCCGTACGTCGACCCCCATCCGAGGACGAGCAGCTCTGAGCCGTCGACGTGGTCGACCTCTGTGGCCGGGATGGCCTTGACGATGCCGGCGATCTTGTCGGCCCGCAGGTGTGTCATCAGCTCGTGGTTGTGGCCGTCATAGGAGATGTCGCCGGTTCCGTCAGCCTTCTCGAGGCCGCCGATGCGGTGCTGGAGGCCGGGTGTCCCCGGGATGGCCCACGGCCGCGCCAGGGTCTCCTCGTCGCGCTTGAACGGCCAGAACGAAGTGCCGTGGTTGGGGCCGTCCGCAAAAGTGACCTCGATCGGCTCGAGCGCGTCGACGTCGGGAAGGCACCACGGCTCTGTGCCGTTGGCCAGGTAGCCGTCCGACAGCACGATGACCGGGGTGCGGTAGGTGATGGCGATGCGGGCCGCCTCGATGGCGACCTCGAAGCAGTGGCTCGGCGACCGCGCGGCCAGGATCGGGATGGGCGACTCGCCGTGACGGCCGTACATCGCCAGCATGAGATCGGCCTGCTCCGTCTTGGTTGGCAGACCAGTCGACGGGCCACCGCGCTGGATGTCGATGAGCAAGAGCGGCAGCTCGAGGCTGACGGCGAGCCCGAGCATCTCCGCTTTGAGGTCGACGCCCGGTCCGCTGGTGGTAGTGACGCCGAGATGACCCGCGTATGCGGCGCCAAGAGCGGCGCCGATCCCGGCGATCTCGTCCTCTGCCTGCATCGTGCGGACGCCGAAGTGCTTGTGCTTGGACAGCTCGTGCAGGATGTCAGAGGCCGGGGTGATGGGGTAGCTGCCGAGGAAGACGGGCAGCTTCGCGAGCTGTCCTGCGGCCACGAGGCCCCATGCGAGGGCGGTGTTGCCATTGACGTTGACGTACTCACCGGGCGGGAGGGGTGCCGGCGAGATGTCGTACGCAGCCTCGAACAGCTCTGCGGTCTCGCCGAAGTTGAAGCCCGCATGCAACGCCAAGCGGTTGCATTCGAGCACCGTCGGCTTGGAGGCGAACCTGGCCTCGATCCATTCGACGGTCGGCTCGACGGCGCGGCCATACAGCCAGCAGATGACGCCGAGAGCAAAGAGGTTCTTGCTGCGCTCCGCGTCGCGGGGCTTGGCGCCGGTCGGCGCGGCGGCCGCCAACGTCATCGACGTCATCGGCACCTCGTACACCTTCCACCGGGCGAGGGTGCCGTCGGTCAGAGGATTGGCGTCTGGTGCGTAACCCGCCTTGGTGAGGTCGCGCTCTGAGAAGCTGTCGGAGTTGACGATGAGCGTCGCGCCGAGCGGCAGATCAGCCAGATTTGCCTTCAATGCGGCGGGGTTCATGGCGACGAGCACATCTGGCACATCGCCTGGAGTGAGAACGCGGTGGTCGGAGATGTTGACCTGGAACGCGCTGACACCGGCCACCGTGCCCGCCGGGGCGCGGATCTCGGCCGGGTAGTCGGGCAGCGTCGACAGGTCGTTGCCGAACACCGCGCTCGTCTGGGTGAAGCGGTCGCCGGTCAGTTGCATGCCGTCGCCGGAGTCGCCAGCGAAGCGGATGACGACACCGTCGATCGGATGGCGGACGGTCGCGGCGTGCGGTGCTGGATCTGCGAGATCGGTCATGGGCATCCCCCCGGAGGCATTCGACCTGAGTGTTGGTAGCGACCCTATGCCGCTGTGGTGGCGGACGTGAGCGACCTGTGGGTACGGCCACCTCGAGGGCCGTCCCTCAGATCGGCTCGAAACGCCGGTCGAGCCATGTTTCGATGGTGTCGTGGCCGGCCAAGCGGATGCGGGCACCACCGCCGCCGTCGCCGAGTACGAGCGTCGGAGCCTCGGTCACGCCCAGCTTGCGACACAGATCCGGGCGGTCCTTGCGGCGGTAGATGATGACCTCGCTCGCGGGGTCGGCGGCTCGGATCACCATCGCATAGCGCTCAGCTTTGCGGCCCGTCGATCGCCAATCGACGAACAGCGCCCACGTGCGCTCAGGTTTGGCTCTGCGGAGAGTGAGCTTGCCTGCCAGCGCCGCCCTGATCAGACGCGGCGCAGAAAACACGAGCATCGAGATGGCGATGAGCGCGGCAGATGGGGCGATCAGCTTGAACATCGGGCACCGGCGCTGGCGGTCAGACCGCTTCACGCACCTCAGCAAGCGTCGGCGCCGATGCATCCTTCACCGACACCGACGCCGGATCGTCGGGGCGCGGTACGATCGGCCACGGGATGCCAAGCTCGGCATCGAGCGGTGTCACGGCCGTGCCGGCCATGTCAGGCACCCACTCGTCATCGAACGCGTACACGTACTGGCACGGCGACGTCCCCGTCGCCTGAAAGCCGTTGGCCACGCCGGGCGGAACGAGGACCTGCACGCCGAGATACATGTCAGCGGTCACCACAGTGGCAAAGTTGGGTCCGGGGCGAAGGTCGACCCATGCACCGAACGCGGTGCCTGCGACGACGCCGACGAGCTTGTGCATGTCCTCTGCGTGCATGCCCCGGATGGCGCCGGGCAGCGTCTGGGTGACGTTGATCTGGACGAAGCGTCCAAGCGCCGTGATGCCGACTTCCTCGAAGGCACTCAGCCGAAAGAACTCTCGGACGGCGCCGCGGTCTTCGTCGACGACCTTGGGGGCGATGAAGATCAGCCCTTCGATCGCGCTCGACGCGATGGTGAACGGCTGAACCGTC
>JAYUDU010000381.1:0-4274 GCA_043739605.1 Acidimicrobiales bacterium
GCGGGAAGCGCCGCGAACCAGATCTCGCCGCGGCGCACGTCAGGTGCCGGGCGAGGAGTCAGCGGAGGCAGCCCAATCCGACCAGTCCTCGGCCGGGCCCCACTCTGCGACGGCGGCGAACGCCGGCTGGCTCGGGTCGACAGCGCCATCAGCACGGTCGCCTTCGCCGATGGCCTTGATGTGGTTGACGTACCGCCTCACCGCGTCGCGCACGACAGATGACCGATCGACCCCGAGTGTGCGGGCGATGTCGTCAACATCGGCGGCGTCGTCGTCGCTCATCCTGAAACTCAGCATCACACTCACGTTGACAAAACTACCAGGCCCCGTCCTACGAATGTGCCAAGGCGTATGACGCGCACGCCCGACCGAACCGTCGACTTCTGCGCATGCAGACGTGGGGGCTCGGGCGCGGTGTTCTGCGTGCGCAGGACGCGTCGACCTTCTGCGTACCCAGTCGTGGGGGCTCAGGCGCTGTGTTCTGCGTGCGCAGAAGCGGGGCGGTCAGACCCGGCGCTTCTCCGCTGCCGCCTTCAGGCGGGCGAGGGTCTCGGTCATGCCGGCGACGTTGTGGGCCTTGCGGTCAGTGATCTTGGCGACGCGGTCGGCGACGACGCGGAATGCCGCCGGCCGACGCTCGACCCACGTCTCCGACACCACGCAGCCCGCCCCGTCAGCGTCTGGCGCGATCTCGTAGCCCCAGCGCGCCACCTTGATCGGGCCCGCCTTCACCTCGAACGCGAACTGCTCGGGCGAGTCGAGCTCGACGATCGTCGCATCGGTCGACCACTTCAGCGAGCCGGCGACGTTGTGGCCGCGGAAGGTCGCACCGACGGCGGCTCCGGTCGCTCCACCGCGCCACGTGGTGCGAGCGGTCTCGGGGCTCCACTCGCCCATCCGCATCGGGTCGGCGACGAGCGCGAACACAGCATGGGCCGGGGCGTCGATGTGCGTGGTGACGACAGCATGTGGCATCGAGCGCAACCTACGTGCTCCACTCCGTCGGATGAGTGCTGATGCATGGCAGTGGCTGCTCGAGACCCGGCTCGATCTTGCGGATCGACTTGACGCGCTGGCATCCGACGCGTGGGAGGCCGAGAGCTTGTGCGCCGACTGGCGGGTGCGTGATGTCGTCGGACACGTGGTGTGGCTCGCGGAGGCGACGCGGTCATCCGCAACGCGGGATGTGGTGAAGACCCGCAAGCTGCCATCTGCCGCCATCGCACAGATCGGGCGAGACGTCGGCCGCAGGGCACCGGCCGAGCTGACCCAGCGGTTGCGAGCTGGTGCCGGTGGCCGGTTCGTCGTGCCAACCCAGCCGCCGGTCGTGGCCTACGCGGACACCGTCATCCACAGCCTTGACATCCTCCGTGCAGTCGGAGCCCCAGAGCTGGATCTCGGCGACAGAGGTGGCGCGATCGCCACGGCGTACCGGAAGCTCGGGCCGGTGTTCGGGCTTGGTCGTCGCCCTGCTCGCGTCCGGTTCGTGGCCACCGACGGCGGCTGGTCGGTCGGCCCGGCGGGCGGACCCGTCGCCGAGGGTGCGGCGAACGATGTGCTGCTTGCGATGGCCGGACGGCCCGCCGGGACCGCTCGGCTGCGCGGAGCTGGCGTCGCCTCGCTCGCCGCGGGTGGCGGCCGATAGCGTCACGCCTCATGGCAACGCCCGTGAAGATCGCTGTTACCGGGGCTGCTGGCCAGATCGGCTACAGCCTGCTGTTCCGCATCGCGTGCGGCTCGCTGCTGGGCCCGGACACGCCGGTCCAGCTGCAGCTGCTCGAGATCACCCCCGCCCTCGAGGGCCTGAAGGGCGTGGCGATGGAGCTGGACGACTGCGCCTTCCCGACGCTCGCCGGCATCGTCCAGACCGACGACCCCGAGGTTGCCTTCGGTGACGCCGACATCGCCTTCCTCGTCGGCTCCCGTCCGCGTACCGCGGGCATGGAGCGCGCCGACCTGCTCAGCGCCAACGGCGCCATCTTCACCGTGCAGGGCAAGGCCCTCGGCAAGTCCGCCAAGAAGGACTGCAAGATCCTCGTCGTCGGCAACCCGGCCAACACCAACTGCCTCATCGCCAAGGAGAACGCCGTTTCTTCTTCAGGGGGATTGGACCCCAAGCAGTTCACCGCCATGACCCGCCTCGACCACAACCGGGCCAAGGCCCAGGCTGCCGCCAAGCTCGGCGTGCACAACACCGACATCGCCAAGATGACCATCTGGGGCAACCACTCGGCCACGCAGTACCCCGACCTGTTCCACGCCGAGGTCGGCGGCGCCTCGATCGCCGCCAAGATCGGCGACCAGAGTTGGCTTGAGACCGACTTCATCCCCACCGTGCAGCAGCGCGGCGCCGCCATCATCAAGGCCCGCGGCTCGTCCTCGGCCGCCTCGGCCGCCAGCGCAGCGTGCGACCACGTGCGCGACTGGGTGAAGGGCACGCCCGAGGGCGACTGGGTCTCGATGGGCATCCCGTCCGACGGCAGCTACGGCATCCCCGAGGGCGTCATCTACAGCTACCCGGTCACCTGCAAGGACGGCGAGTACTCGATCGTCCAGGGCCTCGAGATCGACGACTTCAGCCGCGCCCGCATGGACGCCACGAAGGACGAGCTCTTCGAGGAGCGCGACGCCGTCGCCGAGCTCGGCCTCATCTGATCCCAGCAACTGTGCCCTGAACGCGCCGCCGGGCGACACGTTCGGGGCACAAATGCGGAGGCTGTCAACCGGTTGGGACGTCGAGCAGGGCGTTCTCGACGACCTCGGTGAGGGCCGGGTGGATGTAGATGACCTGCGCCATCTGCTCGACGGTCTGGCCGAGGGTCATGCCCTGGATCAGCTGCTGGATCAGCGTCGCCGCCTGGGGACCGATGATGTGGGCGCCAAGCAGCAGGCGGGTGGCGGGGTCGGCGATCAGCTTCACGAACCCGGTGGTGTCTTCGAGTGCCCAGCCGTAGGCGACGTCGCTGTACGCCTTCTTCGAGATCACGTGCGGAATGCAGCCGGCGATCGCCTCGCGCTCGGTGATGCCGACTGCGGCGATCTGCGGCTCTGCGAACACCGCATGCGGGATGATCCGGTTGGGGTCGACCCTGAGGTCGTCGGGGTGCAGGAGGTTGTGCTTGAGGACGCGACCCTGCGCGTTGGCCATGTGCTTGAGCTGATGCTGGCTGGCCACGTCGCCGAACGCCCACACGCCGTCGGCCGTGGTGCGCAGGTGCTGGTCGACGACGATGACGCCCTTGTCGTCGACCGCGAGCCCGCCAGCGGCCGCGTCGAGGGTGTCGCTGTTCGGTGTGCGGCCGGCGGCTACGAGCAGCACCTCGGCCTCGACGTCGATCTCACCGTCAGGCGTCTGCACACGTGCGCGCACCCCACCGCTGGCGGTCGGCTCGATCGAGAGCACCTTCGACGACGTGTGCAGGTGGAACCGCCCGCGTGCGACGGCGGTGAAGGCCTCGCCGATCTCGGTGTCCTCCGCGGTGAGGAGGCGGGCGCTGCGCTGCACGATCGTGACGTCGACTCCGTAGGCCTCGAAGACGTGGGCCAGCTCGACGGCGATGAAGCCGCCGCCCAGCACCAGCATCGTGGCAGGCAGCACGTCCAGCCGCATGACCGAGTCCGAGGTGTGGGCGGTGACGTCCTCGATGCCGGGGATCTCGGGGATGACGGGACGGGCGCCGACGGCGACGACGATCCGTTCGCCGGTGATCTGCTCGCCGTCGATCTCGAGGACCTTGGGTGCGACGAAGCGAGCGGCGGTGTCGAACACATCGATGCCGTTCTCGATGCGCCACGCTCGGCCCGACGGTGCGATGGGGTCGATGCGGCCGAAGATGCGGTCGCGGATCGCCAGCCAGTCGACGCTCTGGACCGATGCAGAGACCCCGAGGCGATGCGCGTGCCGTGCGGTCTCGACCGCGTCTGCGGGGAGGATGAACATCTTCGACGGGATGCACCCTCGGTTGAGGCACGTGCCGCCGAAGACCCACGGCTCGACGATGGCCGTCTTCCAGTGGGCGGTCTCGGGGCCGAGCAGCATGTTGCCGCTGCCCGCGCCAAGGACGATGAGGTCGTAGCTGCGCATGGTGTGGCGATCCTGTCGGGTCTGGTGGGGGGTTGTAGGGGGTGCTCAGCTCAGTGAGCGTGAGGGGCGAGGACGTCGGTGACGTCGAAGGAGCTGGGGGAGGCGAGCCATTCCTTCGTCGACGCTCGGGCTCGGTCCATCAGCACCCCAGCCTGGCTGAAGTCGGTGGGGCTGGTGCGCACCGGGCACA
>JAYUDU010000382.1:0-4266 GCA_043739605.1 Acidimicrobiales bacterium
CGGCGTGTTCGTGGTTCTCCAAGAAGTGGCCGCAAGCCCAGGCACGCGACCGCGACGGCGACCTCGTCGTCCTGCGCGCCTCGGCCGGACGAGCCGGCGATGTCCGCGCCATCTCGATGTCTGACGACCGTCTGGTCGCCCGCCTGCATGAGGAGATGCGCCCGCTGCTGAACCTGCTGGGTGAGCCGGTCGCCACGCGTGTCAGCCGTTGGGTCGACGGGTTCCCGATCTATGAGCCGGGTCACAATCGCGTCGTCGCCGCGGTGAGAGCCGACCTGCCTCCCGGCCTCACAGCAGCCGGAGCCGCCTTCGAAGGAGTGGGCGTTCCAGCATGCATCGCGAGTGGACGCAGAGCGGCCGCGACCGCCCTCGCGGCGGCCACCAGCGGCGTTCTTTGGTCATTGGGCAACGAAAAGCGCGCCCAATGACCAAAGAATGCTCGACCGTCACGCCCGGGCGCGGGCGACGACCTCGGCCAACAGGTCGGCCGTGGACGCCGCGGTCGTGGCCCACGTGAAGGGGGCGGCACGCAGCCGACCACGTCGTGACAACGTCGCCCGGCGTTCGGCCGAGCTCAGCACGTCGACCAGCGCGGCGCCGAGTGCGTTGACATCCCCATCTGACACCAGCACGCCGGCGTCGCCGACGACCTCGATCACCGATGAGTTCGCGTAGCCGACAACCGGCACGCCAAGCGCCATGGCCTCCAGCGCCGGGAGGCCAAAGCCCTCGTAGCGACTCGCCACCACCACGGCGTCGGCCCGCATGACCTCGGCCCACACGTCGTCAACCCAGCCGACGAGGCGGACGCGGTCGGGTCGCGGCGAGGCGTCGATCACCGCCTGCACCTTCATCTGCGTCCACGGGTCGTTGGTGAGGGGGCCGACCAGCACAAGCTCGTGAGGCAGCCCAACCGCCGCCACCGCGGCGATGGCCGCGCATGCGTCCGCGAATCCCTTGTGGGGGCCGTATCCGGCCACCATGCAGACGGTCGGCGGCACGCCGTCGCCACACCTCGGCGCCACCCGCAAGGCCAGGCTGCCATCGACGCCGAGCGGTATGACGTGGAGGCGTTCGCGAGCGATGCCAAGCAGCCGCACGGCATCGGCTGCGGTGGCTTCGCTTGACGCGATAACGGCGTCCGCCGCTCTCAACCGCTGTGCATGGCGGCGCCATCGACGTGCCTCTGCGCGGAACGCTGGGTCGTCGAACACCAGCGGTATGAGGTCGTGGACCACCTGCACGACGGGCACACCGCGTCGGCCTGGGGGCTCCTGCGCGGGGCTGAAGAACACATCAGGTGTGTGGCGGGCACGCTCAAGGCGGCACCGGATGTCGTGTTCGAGAGGGCCGAGGCGACGTCCCGCGATCCTGGTGACCTCACGTCTCTTCACTCCGTCGGGGGTCGCGTGACCGGGCCGAGCGAGGACGGTCACGTCGAGCCGATCGTCGGCGGCCAGGGGCGGCAACACTCCTCTGAGGTAGGCGCCAAGGCCCCGGTGCGCAGAGTCGGTCCACAGCGAGCGACCGTCGACGAGGACCCTGACCGGCACATCTCTAGGGTAGGGGCGTGCCGGACGACTTCGATGTCTGCCTGCTCGCGCATCGCTTCGACGACCCACTGCCATCTGGTATCGGCCGCTACTACGACGACGTGGTGGCCGCGCTCAGGGCGCTCGATCCGGCCCCAGCCACCTGGCGCGTCGTCGGAGGGGCCCGACCCCGGTCAGACGGCGCGTCGAGGACAGCACACGTCGACTTCGGGCGCGACAATCGGCCGTGGTACCTGGCGTGGGGCACCCTCGGCTGGCCGCCCGGCGACCGACACCTCGGCTCTCCCGACCTCGTCCACCAGCTGCACGCGTTCGCTCCGATCATCACCCGATGTCCTCTCGTCACCACCGTCCACGACCTGTTGCCGTTCCAGCACCCCAGCTGGTACTCGCGGCGTGAGCGGTTGCTGCACCGCTCGTCGCTGAGGGTCGTGGCCGATCGGGCAGCCGCCATCGTCGTCGACTCCGCGTTCGTCGGCGACCAGCTGGTCGACGAGGCGGGGATCGACCGCAGCCGCATCACCGTCGTGCCCCTCGCCGTCGACGCCGGGCTGTGGCAGTCGGTTCCGACCGCCGGCTCGACTCATCTGGGCGAGCTCACCACGCTGGCCCGGATCGGCGTTCACCCCCGCCGCTATCTGATCGCCGTTGGCCAGCTGACCGATCGCAAGAACCTGACCGTGGTGCTCGACGCCCTCAGCGATGTGCCGCCAGAGGTGGTGCCGACGCTGGTCATCGCCGGCTCCAGCGGCCCAGGCGCGTCCAGGGTCCACGCCGCCATCGCGGCCAGAGGCCTCAATGACCGCGTTGTGCTCGCTGGGTATCTGTCCCAAGCAGACTTGGCCGTCGTTGTGGCCAACGCCTTTGCGCTGGTGCACCCATCGCTGGCCGAGGGGTTTGGCTTGCCGCCCCTCGAGGCGATGGCGAGCGGCGTGCCGACCATCTCGTCGGCCGCAGGTTCGCTCCCCGAAGTCGTCGGCCGAGCGGGCGATCTGGTCGACCCCCACGACGCGGCGGCGTGGGCGACCGGCATCGTTGAATTGTCCGACACCGATACCTGGGCGCGTCGCCGACGCGACGGACTCGCGAGGGCAGATGCGTACGGGTGGCCAGCGCATGCCGCGGCGTTGGTCGAGCTGTACCGAGCTGTGCTGAGCCGCTGATCCAGCAGGCCCGATCACACCGTCGCGATGAGCGGCTCAAGCACCTCTCGCAATCGCGTCCCAGACGCATGCCATGTGAGGTTGCGTTCGCTCACGAATGCGCCCCCTGCCCGCGCCATCCTCGCCGCAAGGTCGTCGTCCCTGAGCAACGACACGATCGCGACCGCGAAGGCCCATGGGTCGTCGGCGACGAGAGCATCTGTGCCCGCACGAACACCGAGCCCACCGAGGCCGATGGTGGTCCCGACGACGGGCACGCCGGCCGCCATCGCCTCAAGCGCCTTGAGTCGCGTGCCTGAGCCAATGAACAGTGGCACGACGGCGACCCGCGCCGAATGGAGGTGCGGTGCCATCGAGATGACGTCTGCGTGCACGTCGACGTGAGCGCGACGTGCGAGATCGGTGACCGCATCTGGGGGACGGGACCCAACGATGTGCAGGTGCGCCTCAGGCACCGAGTCGATGACGCGCGGCCACACCTCGTCAACGAACCAGCGGATGCCATGCACGTTGGGTGCGGCGTGCAGCGCTCCCGTGAAGATGACGTTCGTTGACGCGAGCAGGGGGGCTGGCGGGGCGTCGCCATCGGCGGCGTTCTCGACGATGTGGCTGGTGCCGAGCGTCTTCGCGTCATCGGCGCTGACGGCGATGACGGCATCGAACGCGCGTCTGAGCGATGCCTCGAAGCGTCGCGCCACGACGGCGTTGCGCTCGTACATCCATCGGGCCGTCGCCCGAGGGGTCAACCGCGCCGACTCTGCCGACATCGTCGACTCGAGGTTGTGGACCGTGATCGCCCACGGCGCCGAGCCGGGTGCGATCGAGCGTCCACCCAGTGCACGAAGCGGCGCCAGCATGGCGTACTCAGCCATGAAGAGGTCGGCGCTCTCCACTGCTCCAGATGCCGCGAGCGCACCCGCCAGCCACTGCCTCCCGGCAGCGGCTCTGCGCACCTCGATGGGATGCACGGGCCGTGCCAGCCACATGAGGTCACTCACCCGGCGGGCCCACCGCCGGGCCGGGTCCGTGAGGCTCGGACCCTGTGCCACCGAGCGGCACAGCGCGGCGATCTCGTCATCGACACGTCCGAGCGCAACGAGGTCGATGTCCGCCCACGCCGCGACGGACCTGAGGAGATGCGCCTGCCGTATCTCACCGCCGCCTTTCCCGAACGCCGGGGCAAACGGTGTGACCCACACGATGCGGGGGCGGGCACCGTGACGCCGGCTCACCGCAGGATCACCGGTCACGCCAGCCCCATGAGTGAGGCGAGGCGCGCGGCTTGGCGGTCCAGGGTGAAGCACTCCTCGATGCGCCTTCGGCCAGCCTCGCCCAGGCGTCGCGCCAGGTCCGGATTGGCGAGCAGCTCATACAGCGCGGCCGTCACCGCTTCGGCGTCCTCTGCCGGCACGAGTCGACCGACCTGGGCGTCGACGACCTCCGGCACGCCGACGAGATCAGACGCCACCACGGGCACTCCACGGGCAAGCGCTTCCTTGATGACGAGCGGCATCGAATCGCGGTCGCCGTCTGGCGCGATGCGCGCGGGC
>JAYUDU010000383.1:0-4254 GCA_043739605.1 Acidimicrobiales bacterium
GGTCGACGGCGTAGATCCGACCCTGCGCCTCGACCAGCTCTGCCAGGGCAACCGCGACATCGCCAGCGCCGGCTCCGACATCGACGCACGTCCAGCCCGGCTCCAGCCGCAGCCGCTCGAGCGCCGTCGCAAGCGGCCGGCGGTAGACGTCGTTGCGGAGGCCGAGCTCGCTCACATCCCGAGACGCTAGGCGCGCCTTGTGCGCACGCAGAAGGTGGTGCTCTGGCCCCGGCCTTTGCGTGCGCAGCGCCGCCGTCACGACTGCGTGCGCAGAACGTGGCGTGGGGACGCCCACTTCTGCGTCCGCAGAACGGGGGCTGGGCCGCCACTCCTGCGTGTGCAGAAGGAGGGGCGGCCCCGGCGCTGGTCGTGGGACGCTGAAGACCGTGCTCGCCCACGACCCCTTCGCTCCCCGTCCGATCCGAGCGCTGTTCGTTGACGTCGGGGGCGTGGTGGTCGTTCCGAACGGTGCGACCATCGCGGCGGCGATGGAGGCGGCGGCGCCCGGCGTCATCGTTGACGCGACGGCGGCAGATCGTGCCCATCACGTCGGCATCGCCGCGCTTGATGCCGGTGTGCGCGGCGGGACCGACCCTTCCTGGGCCGCCTACTTCGCAGCATGGGCAATGGTGGCCGGCGTCGACCCCGGGCACCTTCGATCGGTGGTGCCGGCCGCACTCGGTCTGATGTCGCTCCCCTCGGATGGCGTCTGGGACGAGGTGCGTCCGGGAGCGCACGAGGGCCTTGCAGTGCTTGCAGAGCTGGACATCCCGCTCATCGTCGTGTCGAACTCCGACGGCCGCGTCGAGGTCCTTCTCCAGCGCCTCGAGCTGTGCCAGGTCGGCGCTGGCTCTGGCACCGAGTTCCGAGCCATCCTCGACAGTCACATCGTCGGCTCGACGAAGCCGCATGCCGGCATCTTCTTGATGGCGTGTGAGATCGCCGGCGTCGAGCCGGCCGACACCGCCCACATCGGTGACACCGAGTGCATGGACATCGTCGGCGCCATGGCGGCTGGTGTGCGCCCGGTGCACATCGACCCGCACGGTCTCGCCATGGGAGTCGAGGACGGCGTCGATCGCGTGGCCGACCTTGCGGGGTTGGCCGCACTCGTACGACGATCTTGGGCGTGACCGACACATCAGCCCCCCGAAGCCTTGAGCGTCCCTTCGGCCGCGACTACGAGGACTTCGTGGTCGGTGACGTGTACAGGCACTGGCCAGGCAAGACGATCACGGAGGCGGACGACCACCTCTTCTGCATGATCACGATGAACCACCATCCGGTGCACACCAATGCGTGGTTCGCCGAGAACGAGCACCCGTTGAAGAAGAACCTCGTCGTCGGCAACCTCGTCTACTCGTTGGTACTTGGCATGAGCGTCCCCGATGTCTCCGGCAATGCCATCGCCAACCTCGAGATCGAGACCCTCAAGCACTCGAAGCCGACGTTCCATGGCGACACCATCTATGCAGAGACGCGGGTGCTCGAAAAGAAGGTGACATCAGATGGCAAGCGGGGCATCGTCGGCGTCGAAACCAAGGGCATCAACCAGCGCGGCGAGGAGGTTTGCTATTTCAAGCGCAAGTTCATCGTGTGGCTGAAGGAGTTCGCCCCGGCGCGTCGCAGGCCCTATGACGGCACCGACATCTGGGCCGACCCGGCGAGCTGAGCAGGAGTCGAACCGGGCCACCGCACAGTCCGTTCGCACACGATGTCTTCCGGCACCTCGAAGCTGCGCAGAGCGGCGCAGATCGGCACTGGCGCGCTCGTACTCGTCGCCATCGCGACCGCGGTCATCGGCGGCGACGTGCTCATTGCGATAAGGCGTGGACCGCACCCCCAGCTGAGCGCCCCGGTCGGTGGCATCGACGGCTGCGCGGGGTGCGGCCGGCTGCCCGGACCTATGCTGCGCGTGCTGGTGCTCGGAGACTCGACGGCGGCCGGCGTCGGCGTCGACAGCCCCGCCGGCACCTTCATCTGGCTGTCCGCAGAGCGGCTTGGCCACCCGATCGAGGTGCGTTCGGTTGCCGCCTCGGGAGCGAGGACCGCAGCACTCGCCACCGACCAGCTCGACGCGGCGAGGCATGTAGTGACCGGTGGGTTCGTGCCGGACGTCGTGGTGATCTCTGTCGGGGCCAACGATGCGACCCACCTCGGGTCACCCGACGACGTCGGCCGTTCGCATCGAGCCGGTGTCGCCGGCATCAAGGCCGTTGCTCCCCGTGCGAGGTTCGTCGTGCTCGGCGTGCCCGACATCGGATCGGCGCCCCGTCTGCCCCAGCCGCTCCGCGCGCTCGCCGCCGTGAGTGGTCGACGGATGGATGGAGCAGTGCGCGCCGCCGCCACGGATGAGGCTGCCACCTACGTTGACATCGCCGGGCTAACGGGTCCCGCGTTCCGCAAGGACCGGGGCCTGTTCGCCGCCGACGGCTACCACCCCAACGCCCGCGGCTATGCGCGATGGGCGGAGGTCGTCGCACCGGCGCTCGGCGGATGAGGGCGCCGTCAGGTCTGCTCGATGACGCAGGTCTCGACATCCGCATCGAGGAGCTCCGCGCGGCTCTGCTCCAGTGGTTCGCCGGGCACCAGCGTGACCTGCCGTGGCGGATGGTCCGGGACCCGTGGTCGATCCTCGTCGCCGAGGTCATGTTGCAGCAGACCCAGGTTGGTCGGGTGCTCGATCGTTGGCCGGCGTTCCTTGCCATGTTTCCGACCCCGGCTTCGTGCGCGGCGGCGGGGCCAGGCCCCGTCATCGCCGCATGGCAGGGTCTCGGCTACCCCCGCCGGGCCCGGGCGCTGTACGACATCTCGGTCGCCTGCGTCGAGCGGTTTGGTGGCGAGCTGCCGACGTCGCTGGAGGACCTCCTCGCCCTCGCCGGGATCGGGCCGTACACGGCTCGCGCCGTCCTCGTGTTCGCCCACGAGACCGACGTCGGGGTGATCGACGTCAACGCGGCGCGGGTGCTCGCCAGGGCCGCGGCGGGCGCTGTGTTGGGGCCGAAGGAGGCGCAGACGCTCGCGGATCGGCTCGTTCCTGCCGGCCGCGGGTGGACGTGGAACCAAGCGATGCTCGACGTGGGGGCCCGCTACTGCCGACCGATCCCGCAGTGCGACGACTGCCCGCTGCGTGGTTGGTGCGCGTTCAACGCAGCGCGAGTCGCCGATCGTGGTGCCGTCGATCCCGCCATCGGAACGTTTGGCACTGGCGCCAAGCAATCTCGCTTCGACGGCTCGGATCGACAAGGCCGCGGCCGGCTGCTGCGCCGCCTCGCCGACGGTGCCGTCGCCACCGACGAGCTCGCCGTCGCCATGGGCTGGCCGAGCGACTTCGAGCGGGCGCGCCGGGTCGCGGCATCGCTCGTCGCCGACCGGCTGGCCACCATCGGGCCTGATGGCGCACTGACCATCGGGGACGTTCGGCCGGCCACCATCGGGCCTGATAGCGCGCTGACTATCGTCGCCGACCGGCTGGCCACCATCGGGCCTGATGGCGCACTGACCATCGGGGACGTTCGGCCGGCCACCATCGGGCCTGATAGCGCTCTCGCCGCCGGGACCGATGGCCCCCTGACCATCGCGGGGCCCGGTCCGCCATGAGGTGGCCGGCGCCACCGGGCCACCGCACGCGTGCGCGTCGGGTGACGTTCCTGGTGTTCGTCGCCGCCTCGCTGACCATGCCCTTTGGCGCCCCGACGTTCGATGCCTGGACGTGGTCGCAGTGGTCGCGCCTCGGAGGGTCCCTCACCTTCGACCCCGGGTCGCCCACCGCATGGAAGCCACTGCCTGTCCTCGTGATGGCCGCAGCACGGGGTGCTCCAGCGCTCGGATTGTTGTTCTGGACGATGGTCGTTCGCATCGCCGGTGTCGGCACGTGCGTCCTGGCCGCGGTGGCCGTGCATTCGATGCGATCGTCGGGGGGACGGTCGTCGGGGGAACGGTCGTCACCGGAATGGGCGTCACCGCGGCGATCGTCACCGCGGCGATCGTCACCGGAACGATCGTCACCGGAACGATTGTCGCAGGCGCGTCGGTCGCCGGTCGGCGCCCTCATCGCCGCGGCCGGGATCGTCGGGCTCCAGCACTGGGTATCGGCCAGCCTCGAATCCGGTGGCGACGTCGTGGCGACCGCGCTGGTGTTGAGTGCGGTGGTCGCCGCGCGCGCCGGGCGCGGCCTCCGCGCCACCGGCGACCGGGCGTCTCCGCTCGTCGAGATGTGGCCGTGGATTGTGCCGGGTGCGGTGGCGATGGTCA
>JAYUDU010000384.1:0-10575 GCA_043739605.1 Acidimicrobiales bacterium
TCATCTGGGCATTCGGCCTTGCTGGCTACCTGGGCATCCCACTCACCATCGTCACCATCGCCGGGCTCCCGGTCATGCTCGGCGTCGGCATCGACTACGCGATCCAGATGCAGGCGAGGGTGGAGGAGGAGGCCCGGACAGCCCGAACGGGACACCCGATCCAGGCGACGGCCCGGGGTCTGTGTCCCGCGTTGCTGGTGGTGACCTTCGACGCCGTGTTCGCCTTCGCGGCGTTGCGATTCGCAAAGGTGCCAATGATCCGCCAGTTCGGCCTCCTCCTGGCCGTCGGGATCGCCGTCATCTGCCTGGCGTCGATCGTGGTGCCGCTCGCCGCCCTCGGCATGCGGGAATACCGCAGTCCCACGCCGCCACGAGAGTTCCGCGAGGGCGCCCTCGGCCGTTTCGTCGTTCGACTCGGCAGCGTGCCTGCGGTGTTGGCGATCCCCCTCGCCATCATGGCTGTCGTCGTGTTCGTCGGCGGCATCTCCGTCGAAGGCAAACTGAAGCTGCAGACCGATCCCATCCAGTGGGTCAACCAGAACAGCCAGACGGTCAAGGACATCAACAGGGTTCGGACAGAGGCGGGTTCTTCGAGCGAACTCGGCATGTTCGTGCGCTCCGATGACGTGTTCTCCGATCAGGCGATCGCCTACATGCACGCCCTCGCCCGCCGAGAGCTGGGCACCCACAAGGGAGAGCTCATCTCTGCATCGAGCGTCGAATCGCTCGCCGCCGGCGTGGTGGCCGCGCCGGGCGCGTCCGATGTCGTCCCGACCGGCGAGGAGGCGAGAAGCGTCTTCAACGCCGCCCCGCCCGACATCCAGGCGCTGCTCGTCAACGCCGATCACACCGGCGCCAACGTCCTGTTCCGCATCGGGGGCGCGGTCACCCTCGACCGGCAAGCGAAGATCGTGCAGGACCTGCGGGACACTGCCGCGGCTCCGGCCGGGGTGCGAGTCGCACCGGCCGGCCTCGCGGTCATCGGTGTCGGGCTGCTCCAGAACCTTGAGAGCAACCGCATCATCCTCACCTACCTCTCGATGGGCTTCGTGTTCTTGTTCCTCGCAGTCAGGCTGCGCTCGCTCGTCCGGTCGCTCCTCTCGCTCGTACCCGTTGCCATCGCGGTCGGCGCGGCGTCCCTCACGGCGTTCGCGCTCCACCTCAAGCTCAGCCCCATGACGTCCGTCGGTGGTCCGATCGTCGTCGCGACCTGCACGGAGTTCACGTCGCTGATCCTCCTGCGCTTCATCGAAGAGCGCGACCGCGGACTCGAGCCGCGCCAAGCCATGGATGTGGCCGCATCACGAACGGGCCGCGCGTTCATCGTCTCTGGCCTCACCGCCACCGCTGGTGTCGCAGTCCTGTCCTTCTCGTCGCTGCCGTTGCTCAGAGACTTCGGCCGCATCGTGGCCATGAACGTGTTCGTCGCACTGGCCAGCGCGCTCATCGTGCTGCCGCCGTTGCTGGTCTTCGGCGACCGGTTCGGGTGGGTCACGCACGGCATGCTGCACCGCCACGACGACCCATGGATCCCAACCCCACACGACCACGACGGCACCGTCGCAGGCGGCCCTCCCAACGGCGAGGCCGGTGGGGTCATCGACCTCACGGTGCCAGTCGAGGCGCCGAGCGCTCCCCGACCCCTGCACGTGTGACCACCACCGCTGCGCTCCCGGCCCATGCCGGGAGCGTCGGCGCGACTCGCCGAGTGCGGGCGGCGCTGGCGGCCTCGCCTTCGTTCGCGGATGGCGCGTCCTACTTCTACGCCGGCTCGTTGGTGTTCAACGCCAGCGGAGTCGGCTTTCACCTGCTGACGTCGAGGCGACTCGGCGTCCCCAGCTATGGCGCCCTCGGCAGCCTTCTCGGCATCCTCCTCGTGCTCCAGGTGCCGATCGGCTCGATGGAGGTGGCCATCACGCGCCGCATCGCCGCAACGCCGGTTGCCATGCGCGGTCAACTGTCCGTTCGTCGAACGCTTGCGCAGGCGGCAGCTATCGCTGCTGTGGTGTGTGGGGGGCTCTGCGTCGGGGCGCCGGTGTTGGCGTCCTACCTCCACCTCGCGTCCGTCGCTGGCGTCTTCGCCCTGGCGGCGGTCATCGCAGCCTCGTTCGCCAACCTGGTACCCCGCTCGAGCCTGCTCGCAGAGCGTCGCTTCCGTCGCGTCGGCGCCGCGTACGCCACAGCTGCGGTTGGTCGCTTCGCTGTCGGGCCCGTCCTCGTCTCCGCCGGGTTGGGCATCCCCGGGGCGCTCGTGGGCATCGCCGCCGGCGAGCTGGGGGCCGGGGTCGTTCTGTGGACACCGGTGCTGCCTGCACTGCGACGCCGACGGGGGCAGGACCTCGTGCTGCGAGCGCACGACGTCGTGGTGGCCACGGCTGCGTTCGCGGGCTTCTGGGCGATGATCGGCATCGACACCGTGCTCGTTCGCCACCTGGTTGCGCCGCGAGCAGCGGGCCTCTACGCAGCAAGCGCCACCGCGGCACGCGCCGGGGTCTTCCTCCCCGCCGCCATCGCGATGGCGGCGTTCCCGCGCTTCGCCGCCGCCGACGCCACGGGCGCGGAGCGCGCCCGCGCCCTGCGCCACGCGCTCGTCCTCGTTGGCTCCATCGCCTCGCTCACGTCGGTCGTGCTGTGCGCGGCGCCACATCTCGTCATCTCCGTGGCGTTCGGGGGTCGCTTCGCCGGGTCAGGCACGACACTCGTCTTGCTCGCCGTCGGCGCCACCGCGATGTCGCTCGTACAGGTGCTCGTCTTCTACCTGCTGTCCACCATGTCGAAGGCGGCGCTGCTGTGCTGGGGTGGTGTGGCGGCGATCGCCGTCGTCGCCACGCTGGTGCCGGACCCGACGGTGGTGGCTGGCACCGTTGCGGCAACTGCGGGCGTGCTGTTCGCGGCCACGCTCACTGCGGCCATGCGTCAGGTGCGGTACCAACGCCAGCCGCACGGGCGCACCTCATCACCACGTCCTCGAGCAGAGCTTCCGCGTCAACAGGTGAGAGGTGCGCGGCTCTGATCGTGAGCGTTGAGGCGCCCCCCTCGATGCCAGCGGCTCCGAACGCGACCGCGGAGCGTCCGCGGGCCACCGGGTAGAACTCGATTGCCACCGCGCCGGGTGCGAGGACGCGGCCGAGGTTGGACACCACGATGGTGTCGGACAGTCGGTCGACGAGAGGCAACAGGGCCGCGGGAACGCGGCGGGGTCGGCGAAGTTCAGGTGGTTCGATGGTCGACCCCAGCGCGGCTCGCACGTGGTCGACGACGTCATCACCCCGCCCGACGTCCACGCGTCGATACGTCGCGAAGTTGCCGATCCCGGGTTGGCCAGCGATGCCGATCGTGATGCCCGTTCGCCGCAGACCGAGCGCGGCCGCACCCGCCGCCGCCAGGTGCGCGGTCGCGTCGGGTGACCGGGGCGAGAAGGTTCGCGCGGCGCGAGCCTCGGCCCCGCGTTGGTCGATGGCACCGAACGTTCCCGGCGCGCCGACCCGCTGAGCGGGCGCCAGCGCCCGCCGGACCAGCGCTCGCCGGCTCCGCCAACGATCATCGCGGCTCGGAGTCGGTGTGGGCGCCGGCGCGCGAAGCACGGTCGGTGGCCACTCGCACAGCGCCGCTGCGATGCTCAGGACGCCCCGGCCGTCGAGTGCCGCATGGTGCGCAGCGATGCCAAGTCGGCTCCCGTCCGCAGCCAGCGCGACCCGCAGCGGCGCCTCCGTGGCGAGATGGAACGGCGCGTCGAGTCCATCGAGGGGATCCGCTGCGGTGATCGCCACCGTGGGTGCACCGCCGCGCACCCACCGCTCGCCGGCGAGACGAGCGCCGATGACCTCGTGCTGTTCGTGCAGCGCCTGGAGGCGTTCCGTCATGCTGGTAACGGTGATGGGCTGGGCCAGGTCGACGGCGAGCAGGACCACCCAGGAACATCGCTGGTCGGGGTGATGAAGGACCGCGAGCTCTGTGGTTGTCGCGGCCCGTGACCACGGCTGGCTCATTTCGCCGCCGACCATGCGACCGCCGCCACCCCAGCGACGGTGAGAAGCTGGGCCGTCACCCCGAACGCACCGGCGCCGCTCCCTGGCAGTCGACCGGGATGGACCACCACAACGACGCCCGCCACCGCTACGGCACCGGCCGCAATGGCCGGCAGCCAACCACGACGACGCCCGGCATGTGTCGCCAGGCAGACCAGCGCGGCCGCGAACAGTCCTGCGAGGCCCGCAAGGCACCCGCCGACCGCCAATGCTGCCGCCAGTGCCACGGGGGCAGGCACGCCCGACGCCACCACGACCGACTTGAGCGTGTCGCTCACCTCGCTCACCTCGCTCACCTCGCTCACCTCGCTCACCTCGCTCACGTCGCTCACGTCGCTCACGTCGCTCACGTCGCGGCGGCGCACCGCAACCGCGAAGAGGCCAACCAACAACGCGGCCCCCACCCCAAGGCTGCGGCGGAACAGGCGATCCGGGGCGTAGCGCAATCGCACATCGCCGCCCGCGCCGGCCGGCACGACGAAGCCCTGCCGGAAGCCGTCGATCGTGATGGCCTGGAGGCTGCGCCCGTCGAGCGCGGCCTCCCACCCCCGGTTCGCTCCTTCGTTGACTGCGAGGTAGGCGGCCGCGCCCGCTCCCATGACGATGCGTCGGTCGCCGCGGCCCCATTGCACGATGGTGGCCTCGCGTGGCCGCGCGGGCGGAGCGATGGGGCCCGGGTCGAGGACGAGCCTCCGCACGAATGGCGGCGCGGTGAGACGATGAGGGCCGGCGGCGAGGAACAGCCGTCGCGTGCACGGCCCGCCCAGGGGTGTCCCGTCAAGCACGACCGTCACACCGGCCGTGCACGCACCGACATCGGTCGACATGCGCAGCTCGAACGACGCCCGCACGTCGAAGGTGAAGATCCTGTCGATGGCGACGTCGTCGGCCGCCTTCGTCAGGACGACCAGCGGCGGCGGCGCGTCGGGTCCGACCAGTTGCGCCGGCAGATCGCGCGCGACTGCGATGGCGCCGCTGTCATCGAGCACGGCCTCATGACCGACCGGGTCGAACGTGGCCCAGTCGGTGCCGGCTTGGCCGGCGCGAAGCGTTGGCCCACTGCCGCCGCGCACGCCTGCGAAGTCGTTGTTCCTGCGGCGGAGGGTATCGGTGACGACAGCGACGGCGCCCGGCTGGAGGTTCGCGGCGTCGCCGGCGAGCACCACGGCGCGACCATCGGCGATCAGCTCTGCCGTCAGCGGCACGATCGCCTCAGTTCCGCCCGTCACGACAAGCGACCCGGCTGCGGGGTAGATGGCGATGGGCGCGGTCGAACCGTCGACGGACCACAGCGCCAGCGAACCATCGCCGAACCCGGGAACGCGCCGGATGCCCGGTGATCTCGCCAACGCTCCGTCGACGAGGGAGGGCGGCGGCGCGCCGGTGCGCGCCAGATCGAGATCGCCCCTCGCCACGATCTGGCTGATGCCCCCGCGTGCGAGGAGCGGGCCAAGCGCCTCGACGGGCCGGCCGGCATCGAGCTCCGCACCGATCGCGTCGATGAGCCGAGTCGTGCCGGGGTTGCCAAGCGGGATGAGGGTCCTGCTCACCCATGGCCCGATGCCGACAGCATCGAGCGGTTCGTCGAGCGTGCGACCCCACGTCTGCTCCGCGAACGGCGTGGCCGGCACCACGAGGGTGCGAGTGCGGGCATTCCGATCGAGGCGTCCCCCGGCATCCCGCCACGCAGCCGGGATGGCTCGAAACGAACCGTCTGGGGCCAGAACGCCAAGCCCAAGGGGCACGGCGGCAACGGCGATGAAACCCATCACCAGACCCAGCGCGGCGAGCGGCCTCGCCCACCGCCATGTCACGCGCCAGGCGCGCCCAACGCGGGAGGTGGCCGCCGGAACGTCGGTTTGCAGGGCTGGAGAGCCGGTCCGTCGCGTCCACCACGCGAGGGCGGGCGCGATCGCATGCGCGAGGCCGAGCGCCAGGGGCAGGCGGAGCAGCGGCTGGGCCTTGGCGATGTTGCGGAACGGCTGGAGCGGGCCATCCAGCAACGAACGAACGACGCTCGACGTTGGCCCGCTGCCGGGACCCCCGTAGCCGGCGCTCATGGCCGTCAAGGCAACGACGACGGATCCGAGCAGCAGCAGTCGCTCCGGCATGTCGCGACGCATGAGCCCGAAGACGCCGAGGCATGCCACAAGGGTCGCGGCGGCGACGGCGACGGACGACGTCGACAGCAACCGCGGGCCCGGCAGCCACGAGAAGCCGTTCACCGAGAGGTAGCTGAGCCACGCGCCCGCGCCCCGCAACACCTCGACCGGTGACGACGTCGCAGTGGTGACCGCTGCGGACTCCGTCTTCGCCGCGAAGTTCTCGCCGTAGCGCCCTTGAAGGATGAGCGGCACCATCCACCACGCGCATGCGGCCACGACCGCGGCCCCCCAGGCAGCCGCGAGCCGGCCGCGCGGCGCGCCCCGCGATCGGGTCGCGATCCACGCCACGCCGAGGGGGAGCACGGCGACGACCGAACCGGCGTTGACGGCACCCATCAGCGCCACCGCGACCCCGGACCTGGCCGCGGCGATGACCACACCCCGAGGAGGACCCGCCAGCCGGTCCGCGACGCGCCGACCCGACGCACCACCATCGAGGCGGCGGACGCGGCAACGATCGATGCCGACGAGCGGAGCCAACATCCATGGGGCGAGCGCGGCCGGCAGGAGCCCGGCCGAGGTGAGGCCGAGACCGGACAGCATGGCGGGCGAGAGCGCATATGCCACTGCCGCGACGAGGCGACTCTGGGGATTGCCGACACCGAGGGCCGCCGCGAGGCGGTCGATACCCCACAGCGCGCCCATCACGATCGCGCTCCACCACAGCCGCTGCGCAACCCATGATGGGATGTGCGCGGCGTGAGTTGCGGCGAAGAACGGGCCCATCGGCACCAGGTAGCCGTACGCCTGGTTCGAGACCTGCCCGAATCCGATGGTCGGATCCCACATGTGCAGCGCCCTTCGCAGGAACGCCACGGGAGCAAGCACCACCGCGACCTTGGTGTCGGCGACGATGCGGCCCGGTCGCTGCGCGAAGAGGGCACCGATGATGACGAACGACACCGCCAACCTCGCCCTCGTTGGTCGAGTGATGTTCGCCACGCCGATGACGCTCACCGCATGGCCTCATGCGCTACCTCGACGAAGCGATCGATGGCGTCGTCCCAAGCATGGAGTCTGGCCCGTTCGAGTGCGGCCGCGCCGAGCGCCTGGCATCGATCTGGATCGCGGGCGAGCGCCAGCCACTGCGTCGCGAGCTCGCGGTCGTCCCCGTCCGCGACGAGAACGCCGGTCACGCCGTGCACCACGCTGTCCCGCACGCCGGCAACATCGAACGCAACCGTCGGCCGACCGGTCGCAGCAGCCTCCATCACCGCGATGCCCCAGCCCTCGTGGTGAGCGCCGTGTACGAGAAACCAGCACCGTTCGAGCAGCGACCACTTCTCGGCCTCTTCAACCCTGCCGCGCACCTCGACCCCATCGGGTGCGGCAGCCCGAAGCGCATCGAGCTGGGGGCCGTCACCGACGATGACGAACGTCCCACCGATCTCAGCGTGCACCGCGCTCCACGCCCGAAGCAGACGCTCCACACCCTTGTGGGGAACCAGGCGGCCGATGGCCACGAACACCGGTTCTCCTTGTGGTCGACGCGGCGTCGCGCACTCGCGCACCTCGATGCCCTGCGCAAACGTTCTGATGCGGTCCTGGGCGACGCCGAGGTGTTCGAGCGCAGACGCCGTCGAAGGCGATACCGCCAGGAACAACGACCTCCGGTACGCCCAGGGCATCATGCGACGCTCGAGGAACCACCCAACGGCTGCGAACAGGGCAGGAAATCGCATGCGCCATTGCGGGCCGTGCACGTGGTGCACAAGGCACATCACCGGTCGGCGGCGCCACAGCGGCGCGAAGAACGGGACGCCGTTCTCGACGTCGACGACGAGGTCGAAGCGACGATGCCGGCGCATGACGGTCAGCGGCGCCAGCAGGTACTGCGAGTACGTCCCGCCCGCGCACGACACCGGGTAGGGCCGAGCGCCGACGGGGCCGCCACACACGAGGGCGACGGTGTGCCCCCGCTGCTGAAGTCCCCGCAGCAGGTGGTCAACGAGCACCTCTGAACCACCGGCACTGGGGTGCGCAAGGTCGCGCCACGTCACGAAGCAGACGTGAAGGACAGGCTCGGTCACACCCGCTCGAGGAGGATCAGACAGTTCCATGTGACGAGCTCGCGCAGGACCGGCACCTTGACGACCCAGCGCTGCGAGGGGAAGTACCGCGGTCGAACGTCGGCGACGCGCAGGCCCGGATGGCAGCGGAGCGCAGCAACCGTCGGCCCGATGTGCAGCGGGAACAGCGAGATGCCCGGATCGTTCTTGGGTGGGTGGCCCGTGCGACGCGCATAGATCCTCGCAGCCGTCCGTCCGCCCAGGTAGTGAAACGGCGACACCTCGTGGCCGCCCCACGGCGAATACCAGTTCGTCCAGCTGAGCCACACCCACCCACCGGGCCGGACGACCCGGCACAGCTCATCGATGGCGGCCATCGGCTGTGGGGTGTGCTCCAGCATGTTCGAGCACAGCGCACCGTCGACGGAGCCGTCCGCGAGCGGCAGGCGGCGTGCATCGCCGACGATCGCACCGGCCGGCGGGCTCCCTGAGAGGAACAGCTCATCGAAGAACGCGTCGATGGGGAGCACACGCGCGCCGCCCGCACGGAGCGCGGCCGAGTAGTGGCCAGGCCCGCAGCCGAGATCGACGACGCACCGGCCGGCGATGCGCCCTGCGAGATCGCCTGCTGCGTCGCGGGCGAGACGCTCATAGAACGGCGCGGGGTTGCGGCCCTCGCCCATGAACAGCCGCAGGAGGTTGGGCCCGGGCCGGTCGGCGCGGCGCCCTCCCACGGATGCGGACGTTACTCTGCGGTCGTGCCGACGAAGGCCCTGGCGGGTGCCAAGAGCACTGGTCGATGCGGTGTCGCAGAATGGCTGCTCGGGGCGGCGGCGGGCGTCGTCGTCCTCGGGCCCGCGTTCAGGCCCGGGGCCTTGCTCAACCTCGACCTCATCGTCACGTCGACGAGCCGCGTCCCCCCAGCAGTGTGGGGCCTCGGGCCAGACCTGCCGCGCCGCGTACCGTACGGCGTTCCCCTGGCCTGGCTCGCGCAGGTCTTTGGAGGCGAGATCACGGGCAAGGCCGTGCTCGCCGCGGCGATCGCCGTCGCGTTCGTCGGTGCCACGCGTCTTGCCGGCAACGCGCCCCGCACCGCGAGCATCGGGGCCGGCATGCTGTACGCCCTCAGTCCATGGCTGTTGACACGCATCGCCGTCGGCCACATCGGCATCGTCCTGACCGCCGCACTCCTGCCGTGGGCGCTCCCGACGCTGCTGCGCCCCGGTGACGACACCTCCAGGACGATCCTGTGGTGTGCCGGGTTCGGCATGTGCGGCACCTATGGCGGCGTCATCGCCGCGACCTGCCTGGTCGTAGGCCTTGCCGCAGACAAGGGCCGCCGAGCGGGGAGAACCGTGCTCATCGTGGTGGTGACTCAGCTGCCGTGGGTCATCCCTGCGCTCGCCATCGTCGGAGCGGCGGGCCCCTTCGCTGGACCTGAGCACTTTCGAACCACCGCCCGCGGCGTCACGGCGCCGCTGCAGCTGGCCGCTGGTCACGGGTTCTGGCTGAGCCCCAACCAGTCCGGGGGTCGAGGCGGAGCAGGGGTCGCCCTGCTCGGCGCGCTGGCGCTTGGGTTGGCCGCATTCGGCCACAGTCGACTGCCGGCCTGGCGTGGCCGTGCACTGACCGTCGCCATCATCGGCGGCGCCATCGCGCTCGCCAGCGCGACACCGGGGATCGACGGCATCGCCGATGCCGTCGGCGCGTCCACCGCCGGCGCGCCCCTGCGCGAAGGGCAGCGCGCCGCCGTCCTGGCGCTGGTCTGGCTGGCTCCTGCGGCGACGCTCGGAGCGATCCGGCTCGTCGGCACCGCGGGCCGCCCGGCCGGAGGACTCCTCGCGCTCGCACTGGCGGCGCCGGGCCTGTGGGGAGCACAGGGAGCCCTCGTTCCCGTTCGGTTCCCTTCCTCGTGGCCACACGCCCGCGCCGCGATCTCCAAGGAGCCAGGCACGGTGTTGGCGTTGCCGTGGCACGAGTACTTCGACGTGTCGTTCGCGGGCGGCCGACGGGTCCTGAACCCGATGCCCGACTACTTCGGCGGCGACGTCATCGCGTCCAGCGATCCAGAGCTGGGCCCGCCCCGCCACGAGGGTGGCGACCCCCGGGAATCCATCGTCGACGAGGTCGTCGCCGCCATTCGTCGGGGCGAACAGCCGGCCAGAGCACTCGCTGCCGTTGGCATTCGTTGGATCGTCGTCGCACACGAGAGCGACTGGCGCGACCTCATCGGCATCGCCGCAGACCAAGGACTGGAGCAGGTGGTCCACGACGACGCGTTGGACCTCTATCGAGTGCGGTCGTGGACGGGCGAGATCATCGATGCCACGGGTGCCGTCCAGCGCGTTCGGCACCGCGTCGGTCCGCTGGTGC
>JAYUDU010000385.1:0-4240 GCA_043739605.1 Acidimicrobiales bacterium
TTCGACCCTGCCACCGCGGGATCCAGGCCCGCGGCCTGCAACGCGGCCATGGCCTCCACCACCAGCGACGGCGGGGCGAGGACGGCGATGGTTCCCTCACCGATCGCCGAGCGCTCGAAGCGCACCGCGTCTGCCAACGTCGCGCCCCGCAGCCCGGGTTGTGCGCGGACCACACGCGGGTCGGCATCTCCCGCCCGCACCGACTCCGACGGCTTGAGCCACGGCGCGGCTTCGGCCAACACGCGGGCCGCTAAGGTCATGATCTCAGCCGGGGTGCGGTAGTTGACGCTCAGCTCGACCTCGCGTGAGCCGCGAACCGGGAGATGCGCAAGCTGATCGGCCCAGCTGCGGGGCGCGAATGCACCGGTCGCTTGCGCGACATCGCCCACGATGGTCATGGAGCCGTTGAGGCTGCGTCTGGCCAGCATCCGCAGCTGCATGGGGGTGAGGTCCTGGGCCTCGTCGACGACGATATGACCGAAGGTCCGGACATCGCCGGGATCGTCGATCTCGGTACCGAGGGTGGTGCGCCGCTTTGGCACGGGGCCGAGGAGCGCACGCGCCTCGTCGAGGAGGGGTAGGTCTTCATCCGTCCATCGGATCGCCTCAAGCGACTCGGATCGTCTGCGATGCAAAAGGCTGCGCTCTTGAGGTGAGAACCAGCGGCCGGCGGCCAGGTCGACGAGCGGGGCGGCACCAAACAGATCATGCAGCAGCTCCTCCGCCGTCAGCACCGGCCACATGCGGTCGAGGGCCTCTGCGACGGCCGGCATGGCCCGAAGCTCCCTTGCGAGGTCTGCGTCGCCGCCGTCGTTGCCACCAGGCGTGCGGCCCCCGGTGGCGGGTCGCCGCCCATTGGCGAGGGCCTCAACCCCGATGGAACGCAGCCCGGTCTCCCTGGCCCGCTCGCGCAACGCATCGAGGCGGCTCGCGACCCGCCGCGCCAACAGCGCTTCAACCGTGCGCCGCTTGGTGTTGTGAGGCGTCGGCCGTCGGCGAGCCTGCGCGACGATGTCGCGGGTGTCACCTGCGGTGATGCGTACCCGGAAGGAGCCGATGCCGATGTCGAGGTCGCGGGTAAGGCCGCGCTCGCGGTCGGCGATCGCCTTGGCGACGACGTCGGCCATGCGGGGGTGGCCCTTCACGCGGGCGGTCGCAGGTCCGTCGGCTGCCGACGCCCGGGTTCGGGCGAGGCCGCCGATGGTGGACAGCTCGACGCCGGTCTCGCCGAGGCTCGGCAGCACGTGCTCGATGTAGCGGAGGAACAGCGGGTTCGGGCCCACCACCAGAACACCCTGGCGCTCCAACGGGAAGCGGTGGGTGTACAAGAGGTATGCCGCACGGTGGAGGGCAACTGCGGTCTTGCCGGTCCCTGGCCCGCCTTGCACGACGAGGACGCCTGCCATCGGAGCGCGGATGACCTCGTCCTGCTCGCGCTGGACGGTGGCGACGATGTCGCGCATGCGACCGGAGCGGCTGCGCTCCAACGCCTTGAGGAGCACCGTCGATCCGCCGACGCCGAGACCACCGTCTGGGCCGCCGTCGCCAAACAGCTCGTCTTCGATGTCGGTGATCTGGCGGCCCTGGGCCAAGAAGTGGCGCCGCCGCGCCAGCCCCATGGGGTGCGCGCCCGTGGCCCTGTAGAACGGCTCTGCGATGGGTGCTCGCCAGTCGACCACGAGCGGCTCCTGGTCCGGCCCGGACACTGCGAGCCGACCGATGTGGAAGGCCTCGCCCCGCGCCCCTGCCTCTCCCGCGCCGCCCACTCCGCCAGCGTCTGGCGTTGGCTGGGCCCATGCTGCTGTATCGATGCGGCCGAAGACGAGCGACTCCTCGCCGACGTGCAGCTGCTCGAGCCGGCCGAGTGCTTGGCGCACGCTGACATCGCGCTCCGTGACCGCTTGCGGGGTGCCAACGCCTCCGGCGGCGTACGCGTCCTCGAGCACGTCGGCGAGGGCGGCGCGCGTCTGTTCCAAGCACTCTCGGGCATGGTCGGCGTATGCCTGCTCTGTTTGGAGCTCGGGGTGCCTCGGCATGGGGGACTACAACACTCGCGGGCCGGGCCAGCCGTGCGCAAGGACAGGCGCAGATGCCGGGGACGAGCGCGGCCTAACGTCGCAGGTCGTGTGGCGGTCCGATGCTCCCTTCCTTGCTGCGTGTGCAGGCAAACCATCGAACACGGTGCCGGTGTGGTTCATGCGGCAGGCGGGCAGAGCCCTCCCCGAGTACCGAGAGCGCAAGGGCGATGTTCCCATCCTCGATGCACTCCGGGACCCGGCGCTGGCTGCGGAGCTGACCTTGCAACCGGTTCGTCGGCTTGGCGTCGATGCCGCCATCCTGTACTCCGACATCGTCACGCCGGTCCATGCCATCGGCTTCGGCATCGACATCAAGGCAGGCATCGGCCCCGTCACATCTGTGCCGTTTCGTTCGGCCGCCGACCTCCAGCGCCTCCGCCCGCTCGAACCCGACGTCGACTTGGCGTGGCAGGCCGAGACCATCCGCCTTCTGGCTCGCGAAAGCCCTGTGCCGGTCATCGGCTTCGCGGGCGCGCCCTTCACCGTCGCCTCGTACCTCGTCGAGGGCGGGCCCTCACGCGAGCAGGCCAAGACCCGCACGCTCATGCGTGCCGACCCTCAGCTGTGGGCGGCTCTGCTCGATCGTCTGGTCGACATCGCCGTCGCCAGCCTCCGCTCTCAGGTCGCAGCCGGCGCCGCCGCGGTCCAGGTCTTCGATTCGTGGGCGGGATCCCTCGCCCCCGCCACCTATAGAGCGTCGGTGTTGCCCGCGATGCAGCGCCTCTTCGCCGGACTCGACGACCTCGGCGTACCGCGCATCCACTTCGGTGTCGGCACAGGAGAGCTGCTGGGCCTGCTCGCAGAGGCGGGGGCAGATGTCATCGGGGTCGATTGGCGGGTGCCGCTCGACGAGGCGGCGCGACGACTCGGACCCGGTGCCGTGCTCCAGGGCAACCTCGACCCCATCGCGCTCCTGGCTGGACCCGAGATCGCAGTCTCCGAGATGCGGCTCGTACTCGAGGCCGCCGACAGGGGCCGTCGAGACCACGGCCTCGCGGGCCACATCGCCAACCTGGGCCATGGCGTCTTGCCGGAGACCGACCCAGGCGTGCTCGGTGCCGTCGTCGACGCAGTCCACGCGTGGCCAAACCCCCCGTGAGCGGAACGGACCGGCTGCGGCTCGTCGTCGTCGGCGGCGGCATCGCGGGGCTGTCAGCTGCGCTCCATGGGCTCACGCTCGGCGCAGAGGTCACCATCCTCGAAGGCGCCGACAAGACCGGAGGCAAGCTGCGCACCGAGCGCTTCGCTGGGCGCCTGGTTGATTGCGGCGCTGATGCCTTTCTCACCCGTCGCCCCGAGGCCGTGGAGCTCGCAGCGGACGTGGGCCTCACCGACCTGATCTCTCCCGCGTCGGGCCACGCGCACGTCGTCGTTGACGGCGAGCTCCGCGCCCTCCCCGGCGGTCTGGTGCTTGGCGTCCCGACCAACCTCAGGGCGGTGGCGGCGTCGCGGGTGCTCGGCCGTGGCGGGCTCCTCCGTCTCTGTGCCGACCTTGTTCTGCCAGGCCCTCCCATGCTCGTGGACCCGGACGACGATCCGTCCGTCGGCCGTCTGCTCCGGGACCGCATCGGCGACGCCGCGTTCGAGCGGCTTGTCGACCCGCTCCTGTCCGGCATCAACGCCGGCGACGCTGATGACCTCAGCATCCGGGCAGGCGTCCCGCAGCTGGCTGCCGCGTTCCGCGGCAACCGCAGCGTTCTCCTGGCGGCGGCACGAACCAAGGGCACGCTCCGGTCGCAGCTGGTCGCGACGGTCGGCGCGAAGATCGGCCGGGCGAGAAGTGCCGCACCACCGGCGTCGCCGTTCCTCGCACCTGCCGGGGGCATGGAACAGCTCGCGGTCAAGGCGACCCGGGCGTTCGTCGATCGCGGCGGATCCGTCGTGCTGCGTGCCACCGCCACATCGATCGAGGTGCGCGCAGATGGCTTCCTGGTGCGGATCGACCGCGGCGCTCCGGTTGAGGCCGACGCCGTGGTCGTCGCGGTTCCGCCGCGTTCCGCGGCCCCGCTCCTGGCACCAATCGCAGCGCACGCCGCCGCGCAGTTGGCTTCGATGCCGAGCTCATCGGTGGCCCTGGTCGCGTTCGCGTACCGCCCGTCCGACGTCGGCCACGCGCTCGATGGCAGCGGCTTCCTCGTGCCACGAGACCATCCCGGGGTGTT
>JAYUDU010000386.1:0-4240 GCA_043739605.1 Acidimicrobiales bacterium
CCCGCCAACCCGTCACCGACGCCGCCACGCTCGCAACCCTGCGCCGCAGAGCCACCCAGATCAAGGACATTCTCACCGACGGCGGCCTCACCCCCAGCCGCACCGACGACCTCCGCGACGAACTCGAGTCCATCGCCGCCGCCCTCCGCGTCGACACCGCCCTCGGCGGCCGCACCCGCTCCTTCTCGACCGGCAACGAACGCGCGCGGACGTCCGTCCGCAAGGCGCTGTTGCGGGCGGTCGAGGCGATCGCCGGCCACGACGCTGGGGTGGGCGCCCACCTCAACGTCAGCCTTCACACCGGGAACGGCTGCACCTACGCCCGCCGCTGATCAGCCTCGCCACGGGGTGGACCCCGGCCGCACCCCATGGCACAACGATGGCACGCCGCATCCGCGTGCGCAGCACTGCACCTCACCGCCCTCAGGACGCGCCTGCGGCTCGAGCCCGCCCGCATGTCCCAACGCAGCGACGCCTGCATGAAGCAGGCACCGTCCGGCCCCCCGGTGCCTCCGCCATCCTGCGGTTGCAGCGAGCTGCCGGAAACGCAGCGGTCGCGCGATCGCTCCATCACGCAGTCCAGCGTGATGGCTTCTGGGATCCCACTCCTGACAGCATCAAGGTGCTGAAGCGCGCTGCGACGCGCGCTCTCGATGTAACCTTCGAGGTCGTCCGCTCGAAGAGCGTGGCAACCTCGACCCCGATCGCTCCGCTCGCGGATTGGGACAAGGTGCTCGACTGCTACGCAGCATACAATCCTACGGACGGTCGCAAGTTGCAGGCGGCGCGAGCACGAACGCCACAGTTCCACAATGGTGGAATGGTCCTGCGCCTTGCGCCCGACGCGGGAGCGTTGACGATGGACACCGACATCTTCGTTCGAGGACCACGGAATTGGACGATCGGAACGTACATCCATGAACTGATCCACGTCCACCAGTACGCCGCTGGACGGACGACCTTCGTGGAGAACTACTACAGCGCTCTTCTCGTCGCATACCTGCAATCCGAGTGGGACGGAACCTCGTTCGATCCCATGAAAGGCGCGCCCGAAGAACGGGAAGCGTACGATGTCTCTGCGGACGACGGGACGGGCCGCTTCGACGTGTGGTTCGCGGCCAATGGCGCTGCGTGCCTGACCCCACCGCCGCCAGTGCCAACGCCACCTGTCCGCCTTGCGACGACGTTGCTCTTCGACACGGACCAGAGCGTGCTGAAGCCAGGGGCGGACAGCACGCTCAGGCCCCTTCTTGCGGCAGTCCGGGCGTCGGCCCATCCGGAGGTCGTCGGCCTCACCGACAGCACCGGGGGCCGCGTCCACAACCTGGCTCTGTCGAAGAATCGGGCCGACGCGGTCGTCGCTTGGTTTGAGAAGCAAGACCCGTCGCTCAAGGGCAGGGTGCAGGCGAAGGGGCTCGGCGTCGCAACGGGCGGTGACAACAGCACCGCGGTGGGCAGGGCTCAGAACCGCCGAATCGAAGTCCACTACTGACGGCCGATGGCGAGCCAAGCCGGCCAGCGCCGCGAACTCCTCCAAGGCACTGGAGACTCCATCTACGGCTTGATGTCGCGGTCCTTCCATCGGACCGTTCGGCGAGTGAGGACGCGCCGGAGGGATCGGGCGAACGCTAGGAGGAACAATGCCGCGCTGAGTGGGAACCCAGGGCCGATCCACCATGGGAAGCGGCCGACGCGGCGGGCGAGGACGTGGACCTGCACGCCGGTCATGGCGTAGACGAGCGCCGCCGTCGGGGTTGGCGTGGCAAGGCCCAGGGTGGCGCCGACGAGGCCGGAGATCCAGGCGACGACGAGGACGAGGGTGAGCGGGCGGACCTTGGCGGCGCCGATGCCGAGGCTGCGGGTCCAGCCGTCGTAGGTCTGGCGGAGGCCCTCGGGGTACATGCGGAACGTCGCCGCACCGAGTCCGCCGAACACTCGAACCGGGAGCGCCGCCCGGCGGGCGAGAGAGCACAGCGCGAGATCCTCCATGAGTGCGCCGCGGACGGCCGCGTGCCCGCCGACCCGGTCGTAGGCGTCCGCAGCCATCGCGAGCACGGGTCCGAACGCGCCCGTCGGCGGCCGCCGACGGGCGAGCGGGTCGGCAGCGCCGACCGCCATGAGCGCAATCACGTTGGGGATCGCCGACAGCGCCTCGGCTGACGAGCCAGGAACGTGGTGCGGCTGCACGCTGACGAGACCACCTCCCTGCGCACCGAGCGCCTCGGCGACGCGGCCGAACAGATCGGGCGCGGGCACGACGTCGGCGTCGACAAAGCACCACACGCTTGGGTTCACTCCCGCATCCCGCAGCGCCACCACCCCGGCGTGACAGGCCCACGGCTTGCCGTTCCACCCCTCCGGCCGCGGCGGCACCGTGTGGCAGAGGTCGCCGGCGATCTGGGCCGTGGCGTCGGTGCTGGCATCGTCAACGACGACGACCCACTCCGGCCGCGGTGCCGCCAGTGCGAGCGCCGCCAACAGGTTTGGCAGCGAGGCCTCCTCGTTGCGGGCCGGGATCACCACGGCAACCGGCACCGAGGACGGCGCACCCGCCCCCGCCGGCAGGCGCGGCACCCGCCACAGGAGCCACCACCCTGCGAACCAGCACAGGGCGGAGGCGACCAGCGCGGGGGTCAGTCGGACCAGGCCTTCAGCTTGTCGAGGAGGTCGACCTTGCCGGCGGTGTCGCTCGCGATGGGCGTGACCGACAGCGTCGACACCCCAGCCTCCTTGAACGCCGCCAGGCGGTCCTTCACGTAGCCCTCGGGGCCGACGAGGTTGATCAGCTCGAGCATCTCGTCGGGGACGAGCGCGGCGGCGCCCTTCTTGTCACCGTCGAGGTACAGGTCCTGGATCTGCTTGGCCTGCGCCTCGTAGCCGTAGCGGCAGGCCAGGGCGTTGTAGAAGTTCTTGCCCCGGGCGCCCATGCCGCCGACGTACAGCGCGACCTGCGGCCGCATGAAGTCACGGATGCCCTTCGCCTGGTCCGGGTCGTCGATGATGCCGACCATGCCGCCGGCGCAGATCTCCATGTCGGGAAGCTCCGCGCTGCGCTTGGCCTTGCCGGCCCGCAGCGCGTCGCCCCACACCATGTCGGCCTTCTCCGGGATGTAGAAGATCGGCAGCCAGCCCTCGGCGATCTCCGCGGTGAGCTCAACGTTCTTGTCGCCAAGGCTCGCGATGTAGACGGGGATGTTCTCGCGCACCGGGTGGTTGATGAGCTTGAGCGGCTTGCCGAGGCCGGTGCCCTGCTCGGGCGGCAGGGGGATCGTATAGATGCCGTCGTTGACCAGCACCTCACGACGCCAGACCCGGCGCATGATGTCGACGATCTCTCGGGTGCGACCAAGGGGCTTGTCATAGGCGATGCCATGGAAGCCCTCGATGACCTGCGGGCCGGACGCCCCGAGGCCGAACACGCAGCGACCATCGGAGATGAAGTCGATGCCGGCGGCGGTCATGGCGAGCAGCGCCGGGGTGCGGCTGTAGATGTTGACGATGGCCGAGCCGATCTGGACCCGCTCGGTGATGGCGGCCAGGTAGCCCATCTGCGAGATGGCGTCGTAGCTGTAGGCCTCCGCGACCCACACGACATCGAGGCCGGCCTTCTCGAGCTCGACGACCTCGGCCGCCGTCTTCTTGAATCCTCCGGCGTAGTTGATCTGCATGCTGAGCTTCATCGGGTCCCCCTCGAGGATCGGCAGGTTGCGGAGCGGACGTTCACGCTCCGAAGGTGATTGGATCGCACCGTACTTGACCGCCTGGTCAAGTCGCCTGCCTCAGCGTCGATCACACCAGCAGAGCGACATCGTGCAGGCGAGTGAGCTTGTCGGGGTTCAGGACGAACCGGATGGCAACGACGCGCCCGGCACGCTCGTCGGCCATCGCCACGAACGTCAGCGCGCCGGTGCCGACGATCATCGCCGGTGCACCGTTCACGAACGTCGCCTCGACCGCCGCCATGAGCGCGTCGGCGCCGCCGACCTTGCGAGCGAGGGTTGTCATGAGCCGACCGACCCGGTGCGCTCCGACGATCGGGCGCCGGGCAGCGCGGCGGTTCGGCCCGCCATCGGACACCAAGCGCACGTCGGGGTCGAGGAGGTCGCCGACGACGAGGGTCGGGTCGTCGGTCGACACTGCGAGCAGCAGGCGGGCGAGCAGCTCGTGCGATGCGGGATGCATGTCTTCGGCACGAGCGTCTCCGACCTTGTGACGCGCTCGGCTGGCCAGCTGGCGGCAG
>JAYUDU010000387.1:0-4218 GCA_043739605.1 Acidimicrobiales bacterium
CCACGAGTCCGGCGTCGGGGTCGCGCCCGGTGGGTCGGTGCAGCCAGCCCCGACCCTCGGTGTCATCGAGCAGCTCCTCGACACGCTTGGCCAGCCGCAACGGCGGGTGCCAGCAGTGCTCGTGGCAGGCACGAACGGCAAGACCACGACCGCCCGGATCCTCTCGGCGATGGTGCAGGGGAGCGGCCTGCGAGTCGGGCTCTACACCAGTCCCCACCTCTACCTGCCCAATGAGCGCATCGCCATCGGCGACACCATGATCACCGACGCGCAGCTGGCCGCCGTGCTCCGCCCGCTGGTCGAGCTCGAGCGCGTCCAGCAGGTACGGGCGAGCTGGTTCGAGCTGATGACCGCGGCCGCGATCGGTTGGTTCGCTCAAGAGCACGTCGACGTCGCTGTGGTCGAGACGGGTCTCGGCGGGACGGGCGACGCGACCGCCGCCGTCGGCGCTCGCGTCGTCGTGGTCACATCGGTGGTGGTTGACCACGTCGAGTACTTCGGCCCCAGCCGGCTGGCCAACGCCGTGGCCGAAGCCGGCATCATCCCGTACGGAGCGACCGTCGTGCTCGGAGAACCGGACCGGGCGATGCACCCGCCCTTCTTGGCTCGCGACCCGGCGGTCGTGTGGGCGGCGACCCATGACTTCGGCGTCGCCGCCGACGCGGCGGCGGCGAACGGGCGGACGGTGTCGCTGTTCACCCCGACCGCTACCTATGACGCCGTCTTTCTGGGTCTGCTCGCGCCGTGGCATGCGGCGAACGCGGCGGCGGCGTTGGCCGCCGCGGAAGCGTGGCTGGGCATGCCAGTGGCCGACCGGGCGGTGCGCGACGTCCTCGCCGCCGTCCGCTCGCCCGGCCGGTTCGAGCTCGTCCACACCCCCCGCCCTGTCATTGTGGACGGGGCCCACAACGACGCGGCCGCCGCCGCCCTGGCCGGCGCGCTGCGCGAGCGGTTTCCCTGTCGCGCACGCACGGTCGTGATCGGCATGACCGGTGCGCGTGACCCGTTGACGTTCCTGGTCGCCCTGGGCGTGGGTCCCGCCGATCGGGTCATCTGCACCTGGCCCGACACACCCCGCGCCGTTCCGCCCGGTGCGGTGGCCTCCGCCTCGCATGCGCTGAACGCGCGGTCCGTGGTGATCGAAGCGAACGTCGGCGACGCGGTGCGCCGGGCGGTCGACCACGCCGATGACGCCGTGACGGTCGTCACCGGATCGCTCTACGTCGTCGGCGAGGCGCTTTCGATCGCGCGGTCGCTGGCGATCTGACCGCGGCCGTCGAGATGGGTCCAGGCTCGGATCGAGGTGCAGTCAATCGCCGCGCTCCCCGGCGGCCGCGGCGACTGCCTGCTCCCCCGCCAGTCTCGCGTCAACCTCGCCATCGACCCCTACGAGATAGATAGGCGACATGGCCGGTTGCCGCCGTCGTGGTCGAACCCGCCACGCCCAAGCCGCCGGACGCAAGCACACCCCAGGGCGGTCGGCGGGCCTGAGATCAGCGGCGCGTACGGTCGTCGGTGGCGTGCCGGCAAGCCTGGTCGGCGGAGAGGATGCTCTCGACCTGGAGCCGACATGGGAACCGCCCCAGATCGCGCAAACACCCGATGACCGGACGCCCGCCTCCCGGGGAGCCACATCCACTCAATGGGCAGCGGTAAGTGATCAGCTCAGACGGAGGGATGTCCAGCCGTCGCGGCCGCCGGGGCCCATGCCGACCTCCATCGTTGCGGCCCCGGGGTCGAGGAGGAGCACCGCGGCCGTGCCCGTCGACGGCAGCTCCGGCGAGCGCGGCGGCTCGCCGGTGCGGCACACCGGATGTTCGCCAGAGGGGTCGGAGAGCGCGGCGCGGGCGTGCGCGAGCGTGGCCGGCATCGCCGCAAGCACACCAGCCATGCGGGCACAACTGTTGTCATGACGCTCGACGACCGCGTCGCCCGTAGCCAGCGTTGCGTCGACGAAGTGGTTGGCGTGACCGAGCAGCCCGGTGCGGGCGTCGTGGTCGATGCGGGCGACACCGACGGGCGACACCTCGAACACCGCGGCTTCGCCGGCCCCGGTGACGACGCCGAAGCACGACGACGCCGCCGGCCGCACGGTCGCGAGCAGCGCCGCGACGTCGGCCGTGGTGGCGCAGGTGGCGAGCACCTCGCGCAGCAGGAGATGCACGGGCGTGCCCGTCGGATCGGGCGCGTCCTTGACGTGGCGCAGGATGTTGAGGGTCAGCGCCAGGCCCCGGTCGTTGATGCCGATCTTGGCGAGCACGCCGGCCTCGGTGAAGGTGAGGAACCGGTGGCCATCAACCTCCGCAGTGATGGCGACACACCTCTCCGGGGCGTTGAGGTACCAGTCCCAGTTCTGCGCCAGCCATGGACCAGTGCCCACTGGCAACGGATGTGTGGCAGTCGAGACACGCGCGATGGTCGAGCACTCGGCGCCGGCGACCAGCTCTGTTCGGCCGTTCAGCGCCGCGATGACCTCGGGGCGGCGCCCACCACCGTGTGCGATGCCCTCGATCTCACGCGCCAGGTGCGGCCGCCACGCCGCGACCGACTCGAGCAGCGCGGCACCGAACCGCAGCACGCGCTCCTCGGACACGCCAGCCCAATCGCGGAACAGTGCGAGGTACGCAACCTCGGTCCGCTCCAGGCGCTCCCCGAGTCCCTCCGCGTACGCGACGCCGCGGGCGAACGGATCTTCGTGGGCGGACAGGTCGAGATGGAGGAGCTCCCCGGCCACTGCGATCACTCGCCCCAGTACCGCTGTTCGCGGAAGGGGTCGCCATACATGTGGTAGCCGTTCTGCTCCCAGAAACCGGGACGGTCGCCCCGCATGACCTCAAGGCTGCGGAGCCACTTGGCGCTCTTCCAGAAGTACAAGCGGGGCAGGAGAAACCGAGCCGGATAGCCGTGCTCTGGATCGAGCGGCTCGCCGCCGAACTGGTAGGTGACCATCGACTTCGGCTGACCCTTGTCGTCGACGCCGAGGCAGTCCTCGAGGGGCAGGTTGGCGGTGAAACCGAACTCCGCGTGGCACATGAGGTGGGTGCCCTCCGGGTTCGCTCCACCGGCGAGGGCGAGGAGATCTTCGAAGGGAACGCCCCGCCACGTCGTGTCGAACTTCGACCACTTCGTGACGCAGTGGATGTCGACCTCGATGTCGACAGACGGCATGGCCTGCAGCTGGTCCCAGCTGATGACGGCCTGGTGGCCGACCAGCCCGCCGATGCTGAGCGTCCACTTCGAGAGGTCGTCATACTGCGGCACCCGGCCGGCGTGGAGGACCGGAAAGCGGTCTGTGTGGTACTGGCCCGGCGGCAGGCGACCGGGGTCGATGCCCTTGTCCGCCAACTGGGATCGGCTGCGATCGAAAAACCCCACGGCCCCGATCCTCTCACCAATCTCGGGTCTTGGCCGACGCCCTCCCGCGACCCCCGGCGCCGCGGCGGGGTGCGTCGCGTTCCGTTCCGCCCTGCGGCGCTTCTGGCAACAGATCGCACCGGATTCCGACGCGAACCGCTGCCAGATGCGCTGACGCCAGGCGGGGTGGTCAGGGGGCGGCGGCGGGCGGCGGAGCGATGGGGCCGATCGGGGCAGGCGTCGACGCCTCGATCACGGGAGTGATCGCTGGGCCTGCACATGCTGGCACCGCAGTGCCGACACGTTGGGTCACCGCGGCGAGGACGCTCTCGACCTGAGGGTTCTGGGGCTCGTCGGCCGGCGCGAGTGCCAGGTAGGCGCGCAGGTCGCAGATGGCGTCTGCGTCGCGGCCGAGATAGCTGCGGCCGAGGCCGCGCCAGACGAGCGCGGGGGCGAAGGTCGGGTCGGTAGCGATGGCGCGGTCGAGGAACGCGACCCCCTTCGCAACGAGCTCGTCCTTCTGGCTGCTGCGGCCGACCCGAGCGAGGAGCCAGCCCTCCCCTGCGAGCGCTTCGGCGTTCTTTGGGTCGCCGGCGATGCAGGCGTCATAGAGTTTGAGGGCGTCGGTCGCCTTGCCGCCTTGGTCGGCATCGTGGGCTGCCGCGCACCGTTGACTGGCAACTGCCTGAGGGCTCTGGCCGGTGGCCTCGTCACCCGGTAGGCGTTCACCGGAGGCGTTGGCCAACAGCACGCCCGCAATGACGGCGAGGACCGTGGTGGCGACGGCACCAACGATGAGCGGGACGCGACGTCGGGGCGACACACTCGACGCGGCGCGGACGCGTGCCGCGGATGGACGCCCGT
>JAYUDU010000388.1:0-4216 GCA_043739605.1 Acidimicrobiales bacterium
GAAGGGGAGGGTGACCTCAAGGATCTCAGGGACGTGGGCCAGCGCAGCCACGATCGGGCCGGGATCGCCGTCTGCGAAGTAGGGCTGGGCGAGCAGGGGTGCATCGCCGGCGGTGATCAGCGCAAGCGCGGCGGGCGCCGGCGTGTGCACGTCGGTCTCCATGGCGCCTCACCTTGGCACGCAGAGCAGGGTGTGCAGCCATGCAGCTCACGAGACGGAGATGGGCGCTCCGATCGGAGCAAGCATCACCCACGTCGGGCCCGGCGCCATCGCGATGGATCCGCCAGCCTGGTCCGTCAGCTGCATGATCTCGGCTTGACTGCCCTTTGACCAACGCCCCTTGACCAGCTGACCACCCGACGGCCCAGAGGTCAGGACCATCGCATCGCCGCCGCCGATGACGATCGCCTCGGGGGAGACCGTGCCAGAAGCGTCGATGACGCCGGTGTCTCGGTATTGGCAGGACACCACGACGATGTTGACTGCCGAGATCTGGCTCGTGTCCTCCAACATGTGGGCGGTGCCGTTGGTGGTGCGCAGCCAGACGTTGCGGCCGGTGTCGTAGGCCCAGCTGGCATCGGTGAGCTTGCCCATGACGATGTGCGCGCTCTGCGCCGCGGTGACCCCGGCCGCTGTCGACGCCGAGCTCTGTGCTCTGTAGGCGAAGACGGCCGGCGGTGGGCCGACGGCCTGTGCCGCCGCCGCCGCCTTGAACAGCCCCGGTGTCGAGCTGAAGAGGTTGTGGGGGCTCTTGCGGTCGTTGCGGCGGGTGTACGCGGCCGTCGCCTGGTCGATGCCGACCAGCACGACCGGGGCCTTCTGAATGAGGGCGACGAACGGGCCCGCGCCGCCGGAGAATGCAAACGCCCCCCGCAGCGGCCCGACGAGGTTGGCGTCGACGGGGCGAACCGAGCGCACGGGGCCGACCGACGGTGCGTCCTTGCTCTGGAACACCGCCATGAAGCGAACGACGCCCCCTTCGACGACCTCCTCGTACACGATGTCGGCCGCTTGCAGCCCTCCCTGGGGACGGGCTTGGGGCGCGTTGTCGATCTTGACCTCGATGGCGGGACGGGCCGCTGTCGCGGCGTCGCCGGGGAGTCCGGTGAGCGGCGCGACGGGCGCGGCGGCGGCCGTCGTCGTGCTGGGCGCGATGGTCGATGTCGTCGATGGGCCAACGGTGGTGGTCGTCGGCCTCGCACGCTGACCCGAGCAACCAAGCACTGTCGACACCGCCACCACGCCCGCGACGAACGGCGACACGCGGCGAACACCACGAATGCGACGCATCCCAAGCGGTTGGCGGCTCACACCAGCTCCCCCAGCACCGCGATGCGGAGGTCGGTCTCACCTTGGGGCGCACCGTGGCGGGACCACAGCGGGCGCAGGGAGGCCGGACCCGGGGGTGCTTGGTCTGGTGCCATGTCGCGCAGCGTGACGAGCGCCGCCAGCAGCGCGGGCGGATACCTCGTGATGCCGAGCGCTACGACGTCTGCCTGACGGGCATCCACAGCACACACCGCGGCGCAGCGGCGCGCCGCATACGGAAAGGCCTTGCCAAGACGTCCCCACGTCGCGATGGCGGCGTCGCGCGCCCCCGTCGTGCCGTCCTTGATCTGCACCAGCTCGTGCGCAAAGACTGCTTCAAGCTGCAGCCGGTCGAGGCGGTCGAGCACGGGCTGGGTGACGACCACGACAGACGACGTCGGTCGTCCGACCGCCGCCACGTCAGCAGCCGGTCCTGGTGCCACGAGCAATGATGGTGTCGCCACGCCGATGCTCGCTGAGAGTGACTCCAGCAGGTTGAGCGCCCTGGCGTCTCGGACCGGATCGGCCGGCGCGCCCGGCAAGCTCTGCCGAACGCAATCGGCGCCGGCGCCGATCCACCGCCACAATCCAAGCGCAGCACCCGCCACCACGACGACGAACAGCGGCAGCCAGACCAAGGCCGCCAACACCACGGCCAGCGCCACCGCAGGGGCCATGCAGATGGCCAAGAACAGGGGCTCGGGGCGGCCACCATGCTGGTCGTTCGGTCCATTCGTCACGGGGCGGGACGCTACCCGCCACCGTCAGGGTCGATGACGCGACGGCCAGGACGCGCGGTGACTAGTCATTTCGGGCTATCATAAAACCACCCCTGCGGGTCATGGTGCTTCGGGGCCGATTCCTGCAAAGTGTCCGTTACGGGCCGCCGGGGGAGCTGGCGGTCTACCAAACGATCCGGGTACCGACCCGGCCCGACCCCACCTGGAGACCTCACGTGCCCGTTCGCAAGTCCGTCCTCGCCCTCACCACCACGTGCGTCGCCGCCGCACTGGCAGCCACCGTCGCCGCGCCATCACCCGCCGGTGCAGAGGGCGCCGGCGTCGGCACGGCTCGCGTCTCAAGCACCCTGCTCGACCTCAAGGTCGGCAACCTGCTCGGCATCAAGCTCTTCGACGGCGGCTCCCAGTCGACGAGCGACGCTCGCACGTCTGCCCCCAACGCCTTCGCCGGATTGACCCAGCTCCGCGTCACGTCTGGCGTCGTCCCCGCGCTCAACATCTCGACGCCGCCCCTGATGGCCACCACCCAGGCGGGTGGCACCCGGTCCATCACCTCGTCGGTCCTCGACCTCGGCACCGTCGTTCCCCCCGCCGTCGCCAGCGGCACCCTCCAGCCGGTCACGCTGTCTGCGTTGCTTGAGCCGGCCACCGCCTCGTCGATGACGACCCGCCTGGCCAACCTCGGTCTCGGCACCGCGCTCGCCAAGGTCGGCGTCATCCAAGAGGTCGAGCGCACCGGCTCTGGCGCAAGCGCAGCAGAGGGAACCCGCCAGGTCGACATCGACGCTCTCGCGGTCCTCGACCTCGGCAGCCTGCTCGCGGGGTTGGGCATCAACATCCTCGACCTGCCGTTCAGCGTCATCTCCGGCCTCATCACCACGCTCGGGCTCGGCGCCATCGTGCCGAGCGGCACGACGCTCGCTGGCGAGGTCGCGGCGCTCAAGAGCACCATCGCTCAACTGTCCAACACCGCCGAGACCACGGTGACCACACCCCTAGCGACGCAGCTTGGCACCCTGCTCCCCGGGCCGCTCGCACCGCTGGCTCCGACGGTTGGCACCACGGTGTCGACGGCGCTCGCCACGTTGCAGTCGACGTTGTCCACGCTGCTCAACACTGCGGTCGACGCCCTCTCCAAGGCGGTCTTGGTCCAGGTCAACGCACTCCAGCTCGGCACCGTCGCTCGGGCCGTCGACACCGTCGCAGCCTCGAAGGCGACCACGACCGGCAAGGTCGGGAGCATCAAGGTGGCGAGCCTCACGCTGCCGGGCCTCGACATCGCGGCCACTGCCGCGCAGATCAACGCCCTCACGGCCCAGGTCAACGCGGCCCTCGGCGGCGCGCTTGCCCCGCTCGGCCTCGGCAACCTCCTCAGCGTGAAGTTGTTCGATGCGGCAACGTCGGTGACCGACGCTGGCGGGGTCATCAACGCATCATCGGCCATCACCGCCCTGTCGGTGAAGGTGACACCGCCACCCCTGCTCGCATCGCTCGTCTCCACCCTGGTGGCGTCCGGCGCACCGCTCAGTTCGGTCCTTCCCGCAGCGGCGGCATCCTCCGCTGGCGGAGCGGCGCCCGTCCGCGCCGCCGCGGCGACGGACCCGATCGCCAACCTCCAGGCGCTGCTCGGCGCCAACGGCGTGCTGGCCCAGGGCCTCAGCCTTGATGTGGCCCGTATCACCTCCAGCGCTCAGCACCTCGTGCCCGTCGCGGTGACGGGCACGACGCCCAGCTCCCCGACGCCAAAGCAGCTGCCCCACACCGGCGGCAACGACGTCCTGCTTGGCGGCCTCGGCGCACTCGGCCTGGCCGGCGTCCTCGGTGGCCGTCGCCTGCGGCGCGCCGCCAAGGCTCGCAGCTAGGCGGTTCCGATCGGGCCACCTTGGTACGAGCTCCGGTTCGACCTGGTGGGCCGCACACCCAACCTACACGCGTGAGCCCCAGCAACCGCTGGGGCTCAGGCGCGTCCGGTCCGAGCGTGCTCCGAGGTCAGCGCGAGCGGGTTCGGAGGTCGAGCGCTCTGGCGTAGATCTCGACATAGCGCTCTGCAAGCGCCTCCATCGAGAACGACAACGCCCGTGCCTCGCACCCGTCGGTGAGCTGGTCGGCGAGCGCCGGCTGGCGGAGGACGGCGCTCAGCGCCTCGGCGAGTGCGTGCGGATCGCCGG
>JAYUDU010000389.1:0-10475 GCA_043739605.1 Acidimicrobiales bacterium
TCGCGCGGCGCGTACTTGTTCAGCTCGTCGAGCACGACGAACAGCAACGGCCGGTTGGTCCCCGTCGCCTCCTTGTCCTGGAAGGCCCGCCGGACGGTGGCTCCCACGACGAAGCGCTTCGCCCGCTCCGAAAGGTCGTGCACGTCGACGACGGTGACCTGTGCCTGGCGGTCGATCCGGTGACCAGCGCAGCCACCCGGCACATCGCCCCTGACCAGCCGGCCGAGGGCCTCGGATGCACCGAACAGGCGCCGCACGAACGCGCCGACGGTACCGGCGGCGATTGCTCGTCCCGCCCACTCTGGACGGGTGGCCTCGTCCTCGCACTTCAGCGCGATCTCGTCCGCCAGCTCGGAGAACGTCCGGCACGGACGGCCGCACACGTCGATTCCCCCGTCGGGCAGCGGTCGGACGTCGTCTTTGGTGAGACGGCGGGTGACGTTCGACACGACCATGCCGAGCTGCTGGCGGTCGTCCTCTGCCTCCGCGAAGGCAAACGGCAGCAGCTGCTCACGGCAGAACTCGTCGAGGCCCCAGAAGAACGACCGGACGCCGTCGACCCGTGCCGCAACGGCGGGAGCAGCGGCCGGATCGCCCGCCCGCGGCGGCGCCCACAGGTCGACGCTGGCAAATGGGGCCGCCGGCAACCCCAGCCGCCCGTACGCAGCCCGATGCTCATCGGTCAGCCGCGCGTTGGGCCGGTCAAGGAAGAGCAGGTCCTCGCCCTTGACGTTGAAGACGAGCGCCTTGGTGTTGTGGGCGTCGTCGCCCAGCTGACCGCCGTTGAACAGCGAGTGCAGGAGGAACGTGGCGTAGGTCGTCTTCGTCGCCACACCTGAGATGCCCGAGATGTTGACATGCGCGCCCCGCGAGCCGTCGATGAACTGCAGGTTCAGCAGTGCCGGAGCGCCGTCCCGCGTGGACCCTGCGACCAGCGTCGTCTCCATGCCGTCGGCAGCAAGCGCCTTGTCGCGCTCGTCGCCGACGGCACGGCGCACCTCGGCACCGGGCCGGGGCGGGATGAACGTCTCGGGGTCCACCCGGGTGACGGACACGCACGCCGCCTCGACCACCTCTGCCGGCAGCTTGCCGTCGGCGATGAGGAACACGTCCGACTCGAACTTGGCCCCCACATGGCGGGCCCGCACCTCGGTGACGATGCCGTACGTGAAGACCTTCTCGCCGGTGCCAGGCACGGCGCGGTCGGTGGCGACCACGTCATCCAACTGCAGGAACTGATCGGGAGCGATCGCAACCCAGAACTCGAGCGGGGTGGCGTCAACCGTGCCCAGGACGCGCCCGACCGGCGGTTCGGCGGCGGCGGAAGGCAACATCGACATCACCACGCACCCTACGCAGGGGGTGAGACAGCGCCGCCGGCCGCAGGGTCGACTGGCGCGTCGGGGCGGAGGCGCCGGCCGAGGATGCGCTCGGCGATGCGGAGGCGCTTCTCCATCTGCTCGAACGTTGCTTCGGTGATCTTGGCGATGCCGGCGTTGTGGTTGAGCTCCTTGTTGACCCGGGCATGGCTCATCCCTGTCTTTTGGACGAGCGCCTCCGCGGCGTCCTTGTTGGCGATGCGCAGCGCCTCCTTGCGTTCGCGGGGCGTTGGCCCCGCGTCCGACACATCAGCCGCACTCCCCGGCCCGGCGCGGCCGCCGGGCGTCGGCGGGGTCGGCACCTCGATGACGAGCGAGGGGTCATCGCCGCCGATGGTGTGTTCGTCGGCGTCGTGCCACTCAGCGCCGTCTTCCATGCCGACGTCTGCGTGGCGGTGCTCCCACCCCTCACCCTCGACCGGCGTCGCCGCGAGCGCAGCAAACATGGAGAGTTGATCGCCGTCCGGAGCGGTCTTGGCCTCCTCGTTCTGGATGTCCTCGACCGAGAGCTCCTTGTCAGCCTGCTCCCTTTTGCGCAGGCTGTGGCGGCGTTGCTCGGCGATCTGGAACGCCCGCGACCGCAAGCGGGGGTCGTCGGGGATGAACATGAACGCCTTCTGCGCCCGACCTGGCGTGGTCCAGCGGACGAGGCGGCCTACGGCCTGACGGAAGAACAGCTCTGTTGTTGTGGTCGTGGCGAACACACCGACGCGAAGGCGCGGGATGTCGACGCCCTCGGACACCATGCGCACGGCGACGATCCACGGCTGCTCGGAGGCCGCGAACTGTGCGATGCGAGCCGACGACATCGGGTCGTCGGACAACACCACAGTGGCACGCACGTGGAAGCGATCTCGCAGCAGGCGGGCGATGCCGCGGGCATGGTCCTGGTCTGCAGCGATCACAAGTCCGCCGGCATCTGGTGCGGTCCGGCGCAGGTCGAGGAGCTTGGCGTGGGCGGCGCGCAGGACGGCCGGCAGCCACTCGCCCTCGATCGAGAGCGCCGTTCGCAGCCGTTGCGCAGCTCTCGCCTGGTCGAGCTCGTCATCGAACGTCGCCGACTGCGCGTTGCCGCCGGCATCGCTCCACTCCATCTCGCCGCCGAGCCGGGGGAACCAACACGGCCGCACCACTCGACCGTCGGTGAGCGCGTCGCCGTAGCCGTACTCGTAATCGGGCACGGCCTCCTCGAGCTCGTAGCGAACGAAGGGGATGGCGCTGGTGTCAGACCGAAACGGCGTACCCGACAAGCTGAGGCGAAAGCCGGCACCGTCGAACGCGGCACGCACGGAATCTCCCCACGCCCGATCGTCGCTGGCGTGGTGGACTTCGTCGAGTATGACGAATGCATCTTTGGCGGCAATGGCGAGCGCGCCCGCACTGGTTGCTACCTGCTGGTAGGTGGTGACGATGCCGTGCAGGTCTGGAGGCAGACGTCCGTCGGCGGCCTGCCACGCGGGCTCAAGATGCAACGAGAAGCGCTCTGCCGCGGTCGCCCATTGTGTCTTGAGGTGGGCGGTCGGTGCCACGACGACGAGGCGGCGACCGGGGTTGGCGATGAGGTGCTGGCAGGCGGCAGTCAACGCGAAGGTCGTCTTGCCAGCGCCTGGGGTTGCCACCGCGAGGAAGTCCTGCTGGCCGAGGCCCGCGGCAGATCCACAACGATCGGACATGGCCTCTAGTGCGGCCTTTTGCCAGGGACGGAGACGGACGGATCGGGTCACGAGCGAGGAGAGGGGTTCCTCAGTGCGCACAACAGGACGCCCGCACGGGGACAAACGACGTTACCGTGCCATGTGGCCATCACCGAAGTTCTGCACCGAGGCTCGGATGGATACGTCCACGATCACCGCAGTCTTCAGAGCGGGTGGGCCAGGGCCGCGGTGTTCGGGGTGTCCGACGGGCTCGTCTCGAACGTGTCGCTCATCCTCGGGGTGGCCGGCGCCTCACCGGCACCCGGCATCGTGCGCCTGGCTGGGCTCGCGGGCCTCGTAGGAGGGGCGGTGGCGATGGGCGCAGGCGAGCTCATCAGCGTGCAGGCCCAGCGTGAGCTGTTGGAGCGAGAGCTTGAGATCGAGCGGCGGTCGCTCGCGCTGCGCCCAGAGGTCGAGACCGAGGAGCTGGCAGGCATCTACCGCGGTCGCGGCATCGACGCCCCCACCGCCCACAGGATGGCGAGCGAGATCGCCAAGGACCCCGCCATGGCCCTCGAGGTCCATGCCCGCGAAGAGCTCGGCGTCGACCCCAACAACCTCGGCTCACCGGTCAAGGCCGCGGCGTCGAGCTTGGTCTCGTTCGTCGTCGGCGCGTTCATCCCACTCCTGCCGTGGCTCGTCAGTCGGGGCAACGCCGCCACCCTCGCGTCGGTTGTGCTCGGCGCGGTCGGTGCACTCACGGTGGGGGCGACCCTGGCCAGGTTCACCGGCCGCTCGATGGTGCGAACCGCTTTGCGTCAGCTCGCAGTGGCCATCGTCGCGGCGGGCTTCACGTTTGCCGTCGGCAAGCTCATCGGCGGCGGAACAACCCCCGGCTGATTCTGCATGCTCGCCTCAGGCGGGCGTCACGTCGGTGACGAAGGCTCTGTCGAGGTGGTGGATGGTGAAGCCGAGCGTCGCGTAGAGCCGCACCGCAGCGACGTTGGAGGCATCGACATAGAGCATGCCGATGGGGCAGTCGTTGATGCGGTGGAGCCGGTCGAGGCCTGCCAACGTGAGGGATCGGCCGAGGCCGCTGCCCTGTGCGTGGGGCGCGACGGCGACGACGTAGATCTCTCCGAGCGCCGGCTGGCCGTCCTTGGCAGGGTGGACCCGTGTCCAGCAGAACCCGGCGAGGCGGCCGGCAACCTCGTACATGAGGAATCCCGCTGGGTCGAACCAGTCGGCCTTCTCGCGGTCTGCGATGGTCTCGTGGGTCCAACCGCCCTGCTCCGGATGCCAGGCAAACGCAGCGTTGTTGACCTCGAGCCATGCCTTTTCGTCGAGCCCGGTAACGAACGGACGGGTCGTGAGCTCAAACGGGTGAGGCGCGGGCAGCGGCCTGCGCATCTGGTAAAGGTCCCGTCCGCCTGCGAAGGACGTGGCGGCCGCGATGCGCTCGTGGTCGGGTCGCGGCTCCGACACCCACCAGTGGATGTGGCCCCCGCCCTCGGCCGCGACGACATCGAGCGCGGCCTCGATGACCGCGACCGCAACCTGTTCGTCCTCGCGGTGATGGGGCGAGACGACCAGCTCAAGCGTCCACTCCTGATCGTCGGTGGACGACCGCGAGACCTGGGCGTAGGCGACGGGGTGATCGTGGCCTTCCTCCTTGGCAATGATGCCAGCGAAGCCGGCCCGCCCGCCTTGCACGAGATCGAGCCACTGATGTTCGCCAAGCGCGTCGCGACCGTCGAACGCCGTGACCCGGCGGCACAGGTCCGCGACCTCGTCGATCTCGAACGGGTCGAGCGACCGATGCGTCTCAAGGGTCACCACGCAGCGAACCTACCGGGCCGGCCGACGGGCTGTGTCGTGCCTGTGGAGCCTCCTCGATCCTCGTCCCTCGGATCCGCTCGGCTCCGGCCGGCGGGCCTAGGCTCGTCAACCGAATGGCGAAGCCCCGCACACCTGTCGGCAGAGCCAAGGAGACCGCTGTCCGCCTGGCCGAGGACTTTCCGGGCACCACCTACGACCTGTGCGAACTTCGCCACGAGAACCCGTTTCAGCTGTTGGCGGCGACGATCCTCTCTGCACAGTGCACCGACAAGAAGGTCAACGAGGTCACGCCTGCGCTCTTCGCCCGGTACCCAGATCCGCACTCAATGGCGGGTGCGTCAGAACCAGAGATGCACGACCTCATCCGCCAGACCGGCTTCTATCAGAACAAGACCAGAAGTCTTCTCGGCATGTCCGCAGCCCTCGTCGAGCGTCACGGGGCCGAGGTCCCAACCGCGATGGAGGACCTCGTGCAGTTGCCCGGCGTGGGCCGCAAGACGGCCAACGTCATCCGCAGCGTCGCCTTCGACCTTCCTGGCCTGCCCGTCGACACCCACGTCCTGAGGGTCACCGACAGGCTGGGCATGCGGGTGGCGACGGCCCACAGCACCGACGCCGTCAAGGTGGAACACGAGCTCAACGAGCTCATCCCGGCCGCGGCGCGCGGCGTGTTCAGCCTCCGCGTCATCCTCCACGGCCGGCGGGTCTGCGATGCCAAGAAGCCGGCGTGCGAGGTGTGCTCCCTCGCAGACTTCTGCCCCTCCAATCGCCTTGCCCCGCCCAAGCGCCGTTGACCTCACACACTCATCACACCTTCGCGTTCTGCTCCTCATCGACAGCGGGGACCATGCAACCCATGAACACCTCCGCCACCCCCACCCCCGCCGCTTCGGCCGTCCGCTCGGCAGGTTGGACCAAGAAGCTCCTCGTCGGCGCCGCCGTCGCAGGGGCGATGCTCGGCAGCGCCGGAATCGCCATGGCCGCCACGGGCGGGTCCGGGCCGCTCGGCGGGGTGAGGAGCTCGCTCGGCATCGGCGGCGGCCAGATCCGCACGTGCGTCCAGGCAAAGGCGCCGGTCGATCGCGCCGCGAAGCGGGTCGCGGTCAAGGAGTGCCTCACCGCCGCAGGCATCGACCCCACCCAGCTCGCCGATGCCAAGGGCGCCCTCAAGATGTTGAAGGGCGCAACCCACGCCGACCTGACCGTGCCCAAGGACGGCGGCGGCTACGAGGTCGTGCAGGTAGATCGGGGCACCGTCAGCTCGGCCAGCGCCGCGAGCGTCTCACTCCTGCGGGCTGACGGCCCGACGGTGACCGTCACGATGTCGCCGACCACCAAGCTGCTCGGCATCGACACGGTCACGAGCCTGGCGACCGGTGCCAAGGTCGTTGTCGTGTCCTCCGGTGGCACGGCGCGCACCATCGCGGCGCCCAGAGGCTGACGCGCCGGGAGCGGGTCTCAGCCTTGCTGGGCCCGGGTGAGGCGGCGACGGGCGGTGCGCAGCGCCCGTTCTGCCTCCCACAGCTCTGCCGCCATCGCGGCGCGGCCGACGGATTGCGCGCCGTCGGCCGCCTCGGCGATGCGTACGGCCAGATCGTCGACGGTGTGTGCGATGCCGGCCAGCTGGCCCGGCGTCGGTGGGCTCGGTGTGCTGGTCTCGGCCACGGACCCAGCCTCGCGCACGTCGCGGGCGTCGGCGGATCGACCTGGGGGCGCACCGTCGGTCCAAGTAGGGTCATGGGGCCGATGCTTGCCAGACTCGACCTCCGTGGCGTCCCCCTCGCCGACCTCTCAGGGCGGCTCCCTCGCCCCACCGTCGGTGGTGATGGTCCCACTGAGGCCGTGCGGGCCATCCTCGCGGACGTTCGAGTGCGCGGCGACGAAGCTGTCCTCGACCTCACCGAACGCTTCGATGGCGTCCGGTTGGCGACAACGCTCGTCGATCCCGGCGAGGTTGCCGCCGCGCTCGAGCACATCGACGCGGCCCTGGCGTCGGCGATGCGGCTCGCTCACGCCAACATCAGTGCGCATCACAAGGCTCAGCTCCGCCCCGACACTCGTCACGAGCGCGATGGCCTGGTGCTCCGGGATCTTGTCCGGCCCGTCGACCGCGCCGGCTGCTACGTGCCAGGGGGTCGCGCCACCTACCCCAGCACCGTGCTCATGACCGCCACCATCGCCAAGGTTGCCGGGGTGCCCGAAGTCGTCGTGGTGTGCCCACCCGGCAAGGACGGCAAGATCCCGATGGCCACGCTCGCCGCCTGCGCCGTAGCGGGCGTCGACGAGGTGTACGCGGTCGGCGGCGCCCAAGCCATCGGTGCCCTCGCGTACGGCACCAAGACCATCCAACCGGTCGATGTCATCGTCGGGCCTGGCAACGTCTACGTCGCCGTCGCCAAGCGCGAGGTAGCGGGCGCCGGCTTGGTGGGCGTGCCATCGTCCTTCGCCGGTCCGAGCGAGGTCGTGGTCATCGCCGACGATCTCACCCCCCCAGAGTGGGCGGCCATCGACGTGCTCGTGCAAGCAGAGCACGGCCCAGATGGCCTCGCGTGGCTCATCTCGTGGAGCGATGCCGCGCTCGACAGCATCTGCGCTGCGCTCGACTCCCTCCTCGCCGACCAGCCCCGCAAGGCGGACATCGAGGCGACGCTCGCCGACGGCGGCCACGCCGTGTTGTGCGACAGCCCGGCGCAGGCGATGGCGGTCGCCAACCTCATCGCGCCAGAGCACCTCGAGTTGATGGTCGCCGACCCCGAAGCGCTCCTGCCGTTGGTCCGACACGCCGGGGCGGTGTTCACCGGCCACTACTCACCGGCCTCGCTCGGGGACTACCTCGCAGGACCAAGCCACGTCTTACCGACGTTCGGCTCCGCCCGCTACTCGTCGGCGCTGCGCGTCGAGGACTTCCAAAAGGTCGTGCACGTGGTGTCAGCAGATGGTCCGACCTTCGAGCGGCTCGCTCCGCACATCGCAGCCTTCGCCACGGCAGAGGGCCTCCCCGCTCACGCCCGATCGGCGACGATCCGGGCGCCAAGATGAACGCCCAGCTGCACAGCCTCCGGGCCCGCCCCCTGATCCACCTGGAGCCCGGCTCCGAAGGAATTCGTTAGATGGCATCGTTCCCACCCCTGCGCGCAGATCTTGGCGTGATGGAGGGCTACCACTCGGCTCAGGTCGACGTGGAGGTCCGCCTCAACGTCAACGAGTCGCCGTTCCCCCCGCCCGACGGCTTCTTCGACCAGCTCGCGAAGCACGTTCAGACGACGTCGTTCCACCGCTACCCCGATCGCCAGGCCACCGAGCTGCGCCAAGCGCTGGCCAGGGTCCACGGTGTGCGCCCCGAGCAGATCTTCATCGCCAACGGGTCCAACGAGGTGCTGCAGTGCTTGCAGCTGGCGTTCGCCGGGCCCGGCCGACCCGTCGCCACGTTCGAGCCGACCTATGCGATGCACGGCACGGTCGCTCGCATGGTCGGCGCCCCAGTGCTGGAAGCGGAACGGGCTGACGATTTCTCCATCGATCCTGCCGAGGTGGCCCGCATCTGCGCCGCCGATCCCGCGCCGTCGCTGACGTTCATCTGCAACCCCAACAACCCGACGGGCATGGCCGAGACCAAGGAGTCCATCACCGCGCTCCTCGCCGCGGTGCCGGGGTTGCTCGTGGTGGACGAGGCGTACGGCCAGTTCGCAGACTGGTCGGCGCTGGCCCTCATCGACGACGACACACCGCTCGTCGTCACCCGCACCTTCTCGAAGACGTGGTCGATGGCGGCCAGTCGGCTCGGGTACTGCGTCGGCCCAGAGCGAGTCATCAAGCCGCTGTGGGAGAAGGCCGCGCTCCCGTACCACCTCGACTCGCTGAAGCAGGTCGCAGGACTCGTCGCACTTGAGTTCGTCGAGGAGATGGAGCTGCGCGTCGCGCAGCTCATCAAGGGTCGCGAGCGGATCCTCGACGGCCTCGCTGGTCTCGGCATCGAGACCTTCCCGAGCCAGGCCAACTTCGTGCTGTTCCGCGTCGAGGAGACGTGCGGCAAGGCCGTCTGGCAGGGGCTCGTCGACCGGTCCGTCTTGGTGCGCGACTGCTCGGGATGGCCGCGGCTCGCCGGCTGCCTTCGCGTCACCGTCGGCACGCCAGAGGAGAACGAGCGCTTTCTTGAAGCGCTTGACGAGGTCATGGCTGCCCAAGGCTCTGAGGCGGCGCCATGACCATCGGCGCGACTCGCTCTGCCCAGGTCGTTCGCGAGACCAAGGAGACGCGCATCTCCGTGGCGCTGGTGCTCGACGGTTCGGGGAACGCCGCTTCGTCGACCGGCATCCCGTTCTTCGACCACATGGTGGAGCAGCTCGGCAAGCACGGCGGGTTCGACCTGGCCGTGGAGTGCGAGGGCGACCTGGCCATCGACACCCACCACACCATCGAAGACGTCGGCATCGCCCTCGGCGACTGCCTCAAACAGGCCCTCGGCGACAAGGCCGGCGTCCGTCGGTTCGCCAGCGTGGCGGTGCCCCTCGACGAGGCTCTGGTCGAGGTGGCACTCGACCTCTCTGGCCGCCCGTACCTGCACCATGATACGCCCTTTTCCGGGGAGATGTTCCTGTTGGGCAATCCGGGATTCGACCCCCAGCTTGCTGAGGAGTTTTGGCGGGCCTTCGTGATGAGCTCTGGCATCACCCTGCACATCGTGCTGGTACGAGGCAAGAACGTGCACCACATCCTTGAGGCATCGTTCAAGGCCGTCGCGCGGGCATTGCGGGATGCGGTACGGGTGGAAGGCACCTTCATCCCCTCGACAAAGGGTGTGCTGTGACGGCCGAATCTGCGGCGCCGTTCATCGCTATCCTCGACTACGGCATCGGAAACCTCCACAGCGCCCACAAGGCGTTCGAGAAGGTCGGCGCCGATGCCCGCCTGGTGACGACCGCAGCCGAAGCTGTGGGGGCGGCCGGCGTGGTGCTCCCGGGCGTCGGGTCGTTCGGTCGGTGCATCGACTCGTTGCGCGACGGCGGGCTCGACGTCGTCGCCCTTGATGCCATCGCCGCCGCTACGCCGTTCCTCGGCGTGTGCGTCGGCATGCAGATGCTGTTCGAAGGCAGCGACGAATCGCCGAGCAAGCCGGGTCTCGGTGTGTTCCCCGGCATGGTCCGACTGCTGCCAGACGGCGTCAAGCGACCGCAGATGCAGTGGAACATCCTTCAACCGGTGGTCGGTCGGCCGTGCCCGCTGCTGGACGGCCTTCCCGACCCTCCGTGGGTGTACTTCGTGCACTCCTACGCCCCAGAGAACGACACCCACGTGGTGGCCACATGCGACTACGGCGGACCGGTGACGGCCCTGGTGCAAGCCGACGGTGGCGCACCGCTTTGGGCGGCGCAGTTCCACCCGGAGAAGTCGGGGGAGACGGGCCTCGCGATTCTCCGTCGCTTCGTCGATCTCTGCCGATGACCCAGTGAGCGGGTTCGACCTCTATCCCGCGATCGACCTGCGCGCTGGCGCCGTGGTGCGCCTGCACCAAGGCGACTACGCGCAACAGACGACCTACGGCGACGATCCGGTGTCCGTGGCGCGCGGGTTCTGCGCCGGCGGCGCTCGCTGGATCCACGTTGTCGACCTCGACGCCGCACGG
>JAYUDU010000390.1:0-4200 GCA_043739605.1 Acidimicrobiales bacterium
CGCGGCGCTGACGGCCTCACCGCCCGGGTAGTAGGTGGCGTAGCAGCCCATCTCAGAGCCGCCTTGCACGCCGGAGTGGCCTCGGATGGGCATGAGTCCCGCCCCGTCGCGGCCGATGTTGCCCCGGGCCAGCCCGAGGTTGACGATGGCCTGCACGCCGTCGATGGCACTGCGGTGCTGGGTGATGCCCATGGACCACACCAGCACGGCGGCGTTGGCACGGCCATACAGGTCGGCAAAGGCACGCACCTGGTCCAGTGAGAGCCCAGCCAGCTCGCACAGCCGCTCAATCGGCTCTGCGGCCAGCGCAGCTTCGACCTCGCCCCATCCTTCGACGTGGGCGTCGATGAAGGCACGATCGAGCCGCTCGTCTGCGATCAACAGCTTCAGGACGGCATTGCACAGAGCGACATCGCCGCCTTGGCGGACGGGGATGTGCAGGTCGCAGATCTTCGTGCCAAAGATGGCGGATTCGGGCGAGCTTGGCACCCAGTAGTGCACCAATCCGGGCTCAAGGTAGGGGTTGACGACGATGAGCTTGGCGCCGTTGCGCTTGGCCTCATAGACGTACTTCATGAACACGGGCTGGTTGTTGGCCGGGTTCGAGCCAAACAGCACGATGAGGTCGGTCTCGATGACGTCGCGCCACGAGCACGTGGTTGCGGCGACGCCAAGCGACCGCTTCAATGCATACGTTGAGGGGGCGTGGCACACCCTGGCCGCAGAGTCGACCGACGCGATGCCAAGCGCCCGCGCCGCCTTGCCGGCCACGTAGTACACCTCGTTCGTGATGCCTCTGCTGGTCATGTAGAGCGCGCTCCGGTCCCCTCCCGCGGCCCGCAGCGCCGATGCGGTGGTGTCGAGCGCCTCGTCCCAGGTGATGCGCGTGAACCCCACCTCGCCGTGGCGACGACGGAGCGGGTAGGCCAGGCGTCCCAGCGACCGCAGCTGCGTCGAGTCGTGCGAGCTGCGCAACGCTGCGACGTCACGCAGCACGGTCTCGTCGAGCGGACCGGCAGTGTTCAGCTCCAGCAGCTTCAGCCGGGTCGTGCAGAGGTGGACGCCATCGATGGTCCAATCGTGGAAGCCGGCGACGCCGAGGGCGCAGCCGTCGCACACGCCCTTGGAGAGGATGCGCCATGCATACGGAAGGTGCCCCTTGTGGTGCCACACGACCGCGACCATGTCCTTGAAGTGCTTGGGCTTCTGGCGGCCGATGCCATTGGGCCGCCAGCCGGCCCAGGTGCTCGGACGCCACGTGAGGGGGTTCCAGACGCTGCCGGTCATGTCACCGCTCCGTTCACGGGCTCGGCCCGATGATGGCCGCCCAGCGCGATGAGCGGGTCGGGGCTGTAGAGGTTCATGCGACCGTCGCCGCGCGCGAAGCCGATGAGCGTGAGCCCCGCAGCGCGCGCCGTCGCTACGGCAAGAGACGATGGCCCGCTCACGGCGACGAGGACACTGAAGCCGGCGGCCCACGCCTTCTGCACCAGCTCGAAGCTGGCCCTGCCGCTGACGTACAGACCGAGCCGCGTCGCGGGCAGCCGGCCGTCGAACAGCAGACGACCGACCACCTTGTCGACGGCGTTGTGTCGGCCGATGTCTTCGCGTGCGACCTCGATCGCCGCGGAGCTGAGGTCGAACGCGGCCGCGCCGTGCACCGCGCCGGTGCGCGCGAACAGCGGCGCAGCCTGCGCGGCTGCGGCCACGACGGCGTCGACGAGGTCGGCGCCTGGCACCACCGTCGGCGCCACCAGCCGGGGGAGCCGGGCGACGAGGGCCTCGATGTCGGTCGCTCCGCACGCTCCGCATGACGATGTCGTCGTCCCGACCCGCACCGATTCGGGTGGCCCGGCTCGACCTTCGGTGTCGACGTTGATCTCGTTGTAGGTGGTCTCGCCCGGCCCACACGGCCCGTCGCAGTACTTCACGGCGCGGATGTCGCCTCGACCGATGTGACCTTCGGCAAAGCAGAAGCCCGCCGCCAGCTCGATGTCGTGGCCCGGCGTGCGCATGGTGGTAGCGACGAGGTGGCCGTCAAGCCGGATGGCAAGGGCCTCCTCCACGACGAGTTCGTCAGGGGTCACCTGCGCGGCGCCGTCGCGATGCCGGCGCACGACCGTGGCTACGACGCGCGACTGAGCCATCGGTCACGAACCGTACCGTCTCGAAACGTGCGATCGGTCTCGCGGCGGGTGAAACCGCATGCTGGCTGACGAAAGCAGGTGGCTACTTTGGGCCGTACTTCGAGGCGAGCGGCTCTGCCATCGCCCATCCGAAGGCCACGAGGCTGTCGCCGCGCTCGCGGTCAAGCTGTGCGAAGAAGGCGGTGACCTCTGCGTCGATGGTCTCGGGCTTGACGGCCTCGAAGTCGAGGACCCCCACGGCCGAGCCTGCTCCCTTGATGACGAAGGTGCGATCGTCGATGGCGCGCTCGAAGCCGAACCGCTTGGCAAGACGACGACTCCACGCTCGCTCCTCGCCGGACACCTTGTGACCGGGACGGGGGCAGACGTCCTCGAGGCCCTTGAAGGCGCCGAAGGTGGCGGGGTCGATCATGCGCGTGCCAACGAGGACGTCCTCGTCAGGAAACGCCATGACGGCTCTGCGGTACTGGTCGGCGATCATCCCCCGCAGGACCGTGTCCCGTTTGGCGTTGCGCTTCACCGATCCCATGCCCCAGATGCACGCCGGCGTGCCGCCGATGCGCTCGAGGGTGCAGAAGGAGAAGCCGAGCAGCTTGCCCGCTTCCTTTGCTTGGGTGATAAGCACCCACGACTCGCGCGCCTTGGACAGGAGACCGATATCGAAGCCAGCTGGGCCGTCGGCACAGATGTCTCCCATATCGGCAAGCTCGCCGTCCGATAGTGCCGTGCAGTCCTTGGTCTCGACCTCGATCGCCATGGCTCGCTTGTCCGCTCCTCGTTGTACGTTGGCACATCCGCGGTACGAGCCCGGATGCAAAGATCCTGGCTGCCGTACGAGTCACCCCGCACTTGACCGCGCGGTCAATACTAGCCGCCGCAGCGGCCTTCGCCGAATCGGGGCGCCGCGGGTTGTGCGTCAGGCGATGGACAACAAGGCTACGACCCGTGGAGCGGGTGCGTTTGGACACCCCTGGGGTGGCCGACGCGCTGGCACCCGCCTGGGATGCCGCCGCCGTCGCAGCAGGCGGGTTGGACGAGTTCTGCGCCAGTTCCGACTGGGCGTTCGCGGCGGCGCTGTCGTTCCCCAATGCTGGGCCGCCTGAGCTGTTCGAGGGTGTCGACGGGGCGTGGGTCGGTCTCCGCCGCGTCATGTCGGGTGACGGCGCTCGGGTGCTGGTCGGGCTCGATCCGTCGTGGGGCTTTGGGTCGCCGGTGGTCGGGTCACCGCTCGCAGCCGCCGGTGCAACCAGCGACGCGCTTCGAGCCTGCCAGGCCGTCTCGCCATGGGATGTCGCCGCCATCAGCGGACAGACCAGAGGCGCGCCCCTGACCGAAGCCGTCATCAGCGCCCTCTCCCCCGACCACGCGATGTTCGTCGGGCCGGAGGAGCATCGCATGCAGGCCGACCTCGCCGGCGGGCTTGAGGAGTGGTGGGCGGCCCGTTCGACTCGCTTTCGTCAACGCATGCGTCGCATCGAGAGCGAAGCCTCCGAGGCCGGCGTTGCCATCAGCCTGAGCGACGCGGCGCCCGCCGAGATGGTTGGTCGCGCCGTTGCGATCGAGGCCGGAGGCTGGAAGGGAGCCGCCGCCACCGGCCTCTCCAGCGAGACCATGGCCGCGTTCGCCGCTGGCGTTCTCGGACGCTTGGCACCAACGGGTCGTGGTCGGATGTGGGTGGCGCGCCGCGATGGTGAGGACGTGGGCTACCTCATGGGCGGCATCAGAGGATCCACGTTCCGAGGTCTCCAGCTCGGCCACACCAGCGGCGCGGCCACGCTCGGAGTCGGCCACCTCCTACAGATGCACGCGATCCGTGCCGCCGCCGCCGACGGTCTCCTCACCTACGACCTCGGAATGCACATGCCCTACAAGCAGCGCTGGGCCGACCGCACCGCCACCACCTTCACCCTCATCGTGCGACGCTCCTGAGCCTGGCCATCAACGATGGACGGCGCCTCCCCTTCAGGTGACGCCAGCCGAGGTCCGGTGGTCACGTCGCCGTCGAGGCTGATGCTCAGACGGTTCGGCGTGGCCGGAGAGCCGTAGTCGATGC
>JAYUDU010000391.1:0-4192 GCA_043739605.1 Acidimicrobiales bacterium
GAAGAACAGTCGGAAAGGCCGACATCGGCTACGGGGAGCGAGCGCAGCGAACCATGTGATCGGCGTGAGCCGACGGCTGTTCTGCAGGAGGGAAGCCGATGGCCAAGGTCGCCGCGCAGCAAGAGCTTGGATATCGCCTGGACTGACGAAGAACAGTCGGAAAGGCTCACGCGTCGACAGCGACCTGCAGCTGGGCCTCGACCTCGGAGATCTGGTGGTTGGCGCGGTCGACGTGGACGATGGTCGGCTGGTAGCCCTCCAGCTCTGCATCGTCGTACTCGCCGTAGGTGATGACGATGATCTTGTCGCCCTTGTGCACCAGCCGGGCGGCGGCACCGTTCAGGCAGCAGTCGCCGGCGCCGCGCTCGCCGAGGATGACGTAGGTCTCGAAGCGGGCGCCGTTGTCGATGTCGACGATGACGACCTGTTCCCATTCCTTGATGTCGGCTGCGTCGAGCAGATCGGGGTCGAGGGTGATGGACCCGACGTAGTTGAGGTTGGCGTCTGAGACGGTCATCCGGTGGATCTTCGACTTCATCATGCGGCGACGCATCAGGTGGCTCCTTCTTCTGAGGGGAGGCGGGAGAGGTTGGCGATGAGGTTGTGGGTCGGTACGTCGAGGCGAACCCCGACGTTGTCGATGAGGCGAGCGGCTCCGAGGAAGGCGGCGCCCAGGATGCGGATCTCTGCGGTGAAGCTCGTCGGCGCGGCCAGGGTGGCGGCGTCGACGACGTCGATGCGATCGAGTCGGAACGCCGGCTCGCGGGCCAGCTCGCCCGACACCGCGGCGGCGATGGCCGCTGGGTCGCGCATGCCGTCGGCGACGAGGACGGCACCCACCCGCAACGCCCGGCTGAGCGCGGGGGCGAGCTCGCGTTCGTCATCGGTCAGGTAGGCGTTTCGAGACGAGAGGGCCAGACCGTCGTCGGCGCGCACCGTCGGGCATCCGACCACCTCGACGGCAAGGTCGAGATCGTTGACGAGGCGGCGGATGACCGCGACCTGTTGGAAGTCCTTGTCGCCGAAGTAAGCGCGGCACGGACCGGCAAGGGAGACCAGCTTTGTGACGACCGTGGCGACCCCGTCGAAGTGGCCGGGCCGGCTGGCACCTTCGAGCGCTCCTGCGAGTGGCCCGACCGACACCGCGGTGGTGGCAGGCGAAGAGCCGTACATCTCCTGGACCGACGGCGTCAGCACCACGACCGGGCGAACGCCGGCGGCCGCCTGCACCAGAGCAAGGTCGGCACCCAGGGTGCGGGGGTAGGCGTCGAGATCGGTGGTGCGATCGAACTGCAACGGGTTCACGAACACGGTGACGGCGACGACGTCGCACTGCATCGCAGCCCGCTCGACGAGGCTCGCGTGGCCGGCGTGCAGTGCTCCCATCGTGGGCACGAGCCCGATGGACAGCCCCGCGGAGCGAGCCGCGTCCAGCGCCTTGCGGAACGCAGCCTTGGTGTCGTGCACCTCGATCGCCCCCGCCACAGGCACGCTCGAGCGGGCCGCCGCGGCGCGGGCGGCGAGGTCGAGATCGGCTGGGAGGTCACGGGCGGCGAGGCGAGCGGCCTGGCCGGCAAGTGCGAGGTACGCGGGACGCTCCTCGTCAGGAAGCGCCGCGAGGTGGCGGTCGATCGTGGCCCAATCGCCCCGGCTGACGGGCCCGGTCAACGCGGCCGCCGGCCCGAGGTCGCCGATGGCGTCAAGGGCGCCGCGGGCGAGGTCGAGGTACGCCGGGGCGGGCACGCCCGCGAGCTCTGCGACGCGCTCGACCTGGCCGGCGAGCGCAACAAGATGATTGGCGGCCATGACACAGGCCGCGTGATGCAGCGCCCGGCGCTCGTCCGGCACCGGCACGGCGCGACCGTTGAGATCTGCGACGAGACGATCGATGAGCGGCTGTGCGTCGGCGTCTGCGGCGACTGCGAACCATGCCCCGCGGCCGAGGCGGGTGGCGCCAACGGCGGGGTCGGGCAGGGCGACCATGGGGTGCAGTGCTGCCCGCGCCAGGCGATCGCCAAGCGCCGCCAGGCCGAGCGAGCCAGCCAGGTGGGCCACCACCGCGGCGCCCGGACCGACGCGGGCCGCGGTGGCCTCGATGGCGTGGTCTGGGACGGCGATGACGAGCAGGTCAACGCCGGCGGCAGCCCCAGAGAGGTCGTCGTGGTGGTGGACGATGGGGTGCACATCCCACCCGGCACGGTGCAGCGCCCGGTGCAAGGACATGCCGGCACGACCACCACCGATGACCCGCAGGGAGAGGGTGCCAGTTGGCATCGGCATCGCAGCCTCACTTCGCTCGGATCCAGCCCCAGGATGGGTGCCGGTCTGACTCAGATCGTACAGGTCCGTGGCGCCCCGTGGACAAGTTCGCGCCGAGGCGCTCGGCGCGTCAGGTTGCCGGGCCGCCGACCGCCTGCACGATGAGGCGGCCTTCCGGGCCGATCTGGCGGCCGACGATGCGTTCGACGTAGCCGATCGCCTGAGCAGAACCGCCAGGGAAGCCGGAGTGCAACAGGTAGCCGGTCATGATGCCGAGCAGACGATCGGACAGTTCCTCCATGTGGACGATGACCTTCTCGCCGTTGGCCATCCACCCGTCGAGGGCGCTGTACAGCGGCGGCAGGGCCTCGCGAGGATCGGCGGCGACGGCGAATGGGAGGTGCGACCAGGTCACGCCGAGCGCGTCGTACGCGTGCAGGTTGTGAGGTGAGGTGAGCAGGCTGACAACGCGCGAGAAGCCCTCCTCGCGGATCCAGATGATCTCTTCCTGGCGGCGCACCGGTCGGTGGTTGCGGGAGTAGCCGCCGGGCCGCTCTGACACCGCGAGGCGCTGGTCGACGATCCAGTGGAAGTACCGGGGAGTGATGCCACGGGCCCACTTGTTCTTGATGACCACGAATCAGATTCCTTCGTTGATGCGCCGGGGGGGGCGAGGTTGGGGGTCGGGCCCTCAGGCCGCGACAGGTTGAGCAACGAGACGAGCCGCGTGTGCGGTCTCGAGCACGTCGTGGACGCGCACTGCATGCACGCCAGAGGAGATGGCCCATGTGGCGATGGCGACGGAGCCCTCGAGCCGGTCGTCGGCTCCGGGAACGACCCCGTCGACTGCGGTGAGCGTGCCCACGAAACCCTTGCGACTGGCGCCGACGAGGACGCGCTCGCCGCGTGCCACCAGCTCTGGCAAGGCGCCGAGGAGGGCGAGGTTGTGGTGCAGTGCCTTGCCAAACCCCAGCCCAGGGTCGATCCACACCGTGGTGCACCCGGCTGCTCTGGCTGCGTCGGCACGTTCCAGCAGGAACGCCGTCACCTCGGCGACGACGTCGTCATAGACAGGAGCGACCTGCATGGTCGTCGGATCGCCCTGCATGTGCATGGCGACGTAGGCCACACCCGCGGCTCCGGCCACGGCCATCACGTCGTCAGATGCGGACACGTCGTTGACCATCACGGCGCCGGCGTCGACGCACGCCTTGGCCACCATGGCATGGCGGGTGTCGATGCTGACAGCGAGGCCGTCTGCGGCGAGGCGGCTGACGACGCCAACCACCCGGTCGAGCTCGACGGAGGGGTGGGTCGGGTGTGCACCGGGCCGGGTTGACTCGCCGCCGACGTCGATGATCGTTGCGCCGTCAGCTGCCATCCGCGCGGCTTGGGCCAGTGCTGCACCAGGATCAAGGAAGCGTCCGCCGTCGGAGAACGAGTCGGGCGTGACGTTGAGGATCCCCATGACAACGGGTCCGACGCTCGGCAGGGCAGACATGTGGACGTCGAGCGTACCCGACGCCAGCCCGGGTCCCCGACGGGGCGGCACTCATGGCCGTCGTTGCCGCACGGTGGTGACCCTGCATGCTCTTGGGTCCGCTCTCACAGCGTTCGCAAACTCCTCGACGAGTGCCGGCCGAGAGTCATCGACGATGATTCGGATTAGCTCGAATCCTGGCTCGTCTACATGTGCTCGAACCGAACGTGCGACAGGGTAGAGATCACCGGTGAAGATGCGGCCGAAGAGACCAGCAGAAGCGGCCGGATCGGCATTGTTGCAGATCGCCACCTCGACCCTCGCCGTCGGCGCGGCACGCGGATGCCCACAGCCGATGCCAACCGAGAGCAGCACCAGCACCAGCACTCTGCGCCTCAATGTTCTGCCTCGATTGAGAAAGTCCGGTAGTCCGCATAGCCGTATGAGCGAGTC
>JAYUDU010000392.1:0-4187 GCA_043739605.1 Acidimicrobiales bacterium
GGGTCCAGCAGGATGGTCTCCACCGGGGGCGCTTCGTCGGCCTCGGGAAGGCGGAACACGATGCCGTCATCGGTCCAGATCGCCTGCACCTCCATGCCCAGCCGCTCGCGGATGCGGTGCTCGATGGCCAGGGCCCAGGGGGCGTGGACGCGCGCCCCGAACGGCGACAACAGACAGATGCGCCAGTCCCCCAGCTCGTCACGGAACCGCTCGACCACCAGCTGGCGGTCCGTCGGCAGGATCCCGCCGGTCGCTTCGACCTCTTCCGCCACGTACTGGCGGAGGTTCGACACCGCCAGCGCGTCGAGACCGCACCGCTCGTGCAGCCAGGCGTCGTCATGGTCATCGAGCTCTCGTACGAACGCGCCGAGGGCCCGTCCGAGCTCCAGTGGTCGGCCGATGGAATCGCCATGCCAGAACGGCATCTTCCCGGGCTGGCCCGGAGCGGGGGTGACGATCACGCGGTCGCGGTCGATGTCCTCGATGCGCCACGTCGTCGCTCCAAGCAGAAACGTTTCGCCAACGCGGCTTTCATAGACCATCTCCTCGTCCAGCTCGCCGACACGGGTGCCCGGGCGCGTGCCGTCTCCTGGGGTGAACACGCCGTAGAGGCCGCGATCGGGGATCGTCCCGCCGCTCGTGACGGCGAGGAGGCGAGCGCCCCGTCGGGCGGTGAGCGTCGCGGCGAGCCGATCCCAGGTGACGCGGGGACGGAGCTCGGCGAACTCGTCGGACGGATAGCGACCCGACAACATGTCCAACACGCCCTCGAACGCCCCATCGCTGAGGTCGGCGAAGCCGTACGCGCCGAGCGCAACCTCCCTGATGTCGTCGATGGGCACCGCGGCCGGCTCCTCGGCCGCGACCATCGCCACGATCTGCTGGGACAGCACGTCGAGGGGGTTGCGGGGGATGCGGGTCTCCTCGATGAGTCCGTCGTGCATGCGCTGCACCGACAGCGCAGCCATGAGGAGGTCGCCGCGGAACTTGGGGAAGATCTTCCCGACCGACGGCGCCCCGACCTGGTGGCCGGCGCGGCCGATGCGCTGCAGCCCGCTGGCGACCGACGTCGGCGCTTCGACCTGTACGACGAGATCGCACGCACCGATGTCGATGCCGAGCTCCAGCGACGACGTGGCGACGAGCCCCGGCAGCTGGCCCGTCTTCAGCTGCTCCTCGATGAGCAGGCGCTGCTCGCGGGCGATGGAGCCGTGGTGGCTGCGGACGAGATCTGGCGAGCCTTCGGTGAGGATGCCCCGCTCCCTGGCGAGCTCGTTGAGGGCGGCGGCGAGGCGCTCAGAGAGGCGCCGGCTGTTCACGAAGACGAGGGTGGAGCGATGCGAGGTGATGAGGTCGAGCAAGACCGGATGGATGCTCGGCCAGATCGAGGTGCGCGCCTGCGGTGCGCCGGCGGCGGCGCCGATCATCGAGAAGTCGTCGTCGTCGACCTCGCGGCGCTTGCCGAGCGCCGACATGTCCTCGACCGGGACGATGACCTCGATCTGCAGCTCCTTGCGGACGCCGGTGTCAACGATGCGCACCGGCCTCGCCGCCCACGTCCCGGTGGCGACGTCTCGCGACCGACCGCCGAGAAAGCGCGCCAGCTCGTCGAGCGGACGCTGCGTCGCCGACAACCCGATCCGCTGCGGTGAGGTGCCGCCACTGCGCCGCACGAGCTGGTCGAGGCGCTCGAGGGACAGGGCCATGTGGGCGCCCCGCTTGGTGGCTGCGACCGCATGGATCTCGTCGATGATGACCGTGTCGACCGAGGCCAGCACCTCGCGCGCGGCAGACGTGAGCATGAGGTACAGCGACTCTGGCGTGGTGATGAGGATGTCGGGCGGCTTGCGGACGAGGTCCCTCCGGTCCTTCTGGGAGGTGTCCCCGGTGCGCGTCGCGACGCGCACCTCGGACAGAGACTCGCCTGTTCTGGCGGCCTCGTTCCCGATGCCGGCAAGCGGCCCGCGCAGGTTGCGTTCGACGTCGTAGGTGAGCGCCTTCAGGGGGCTGATGTACAGGACCCGGCACCGGCGCTTGGGGTCAGCCGGCGTCGCCTCGACAAGCAGCCGATCCAACGCCCACAGGAACGCGGCCAGCGTCTTGCCCGACCCGGTGGGGGCCAGCACCAGCGCGTGCTCGCCAGACGAGACCGCGTCCCAGCCCTGCTCCTGGGCGGAGGTGGGCGCCTCGAACGCTGCGTGGAACCACGCCTGCGTCGGTGCTGAGAAGCGGCGCAGCGCGCTCGTGTCGTCGCTATCCATGGGACGTTCGAGCCTATGGCAGACTCGGCGGGCGTGACCTCGCCCGACCAGCGCATCGCCGACAACCGGTCGACCTGGGAAGCGCGGGTGCCGGTGCACATGTCGTCCGCCTTCTACGACGTCGACGGCTTCATCAGCGATCTTGCCCGCGGCCCGCGCCCGTGGGAGGCAGCGGTGATCGGCGACGTGACCGGCCTCGACCTCACCCATCTGCAGTGCCACATCGGGACCGACACCCTCGCCTGGGCCCGGGCGGGAGCGCGCGTCACGGGGCTTGACTTCTCCGCAGGCGCGATCGTCGCCGCTCGGGAGATCGCGGCCCGCGCCGGACTGGACGCCACCTTCATCGAGGCGAACGTGCTCGACTCCGCCGACGCGCTGGGCGACGACTCGGCCGACCTCGTCTACGTCAGCCTCGGCGCGGTCTGCTGGTTCGGTGACCTGCACCGCTGGGCCACCCAGATCACGCGGATCCTGCGCCCCGGGGGTCGGTTCTTCCTTCACGAGTCGCACCCGCTGTCCGGAGCGCTGGCCGACGACGGGACCGCGATCGAGCGCAGCATGTACGGCGTCGCGCCGACCACCTGGACGGACGCCTCCTCCTATACCGACGGCGGCGAGGCCCTGCCGGTCACGACCTCGCACGACTGGAACCACGGCATCGGCGAGGTCATCTCGGCGCTCCTCGCCAGCGGGCTCGCGCTCGAGCACATCGAGGAGCATCCGTGGACCTCGTGGAGGCGGTTCCCGTTCCTCGTCAACACCGGCGAGCAGCGCTTCGAGCTCCCCCACAACCGCCCCCGGGTCCCGCTCAGCTACACCCTGCTGTGCGGCAAACCGACTGCGGCGCGGGACTCGCCTGCTCGATCGGTTCACCAAGGTCGGATCGGCCACGAGCTTGCAGCGCCACTCCACCAGGAGGAGGAAGGCCTGGCTTGATGCCGACGTCGCGGGAGCCAGGAGCGAGCCCGGAAGGTGACGTGCGCCCAAGTAGCCTCCTTGGCGTATGGATCCCGTGATCTGGCAGGCCCGACCCAGCGAGCCGCTGCGCGCTCCGGTGCTGCTGGCGGCGTGGCAGGGCTGGAACGATGCGGGTGAGGCTGCGTCGAACGCGGTCAGCTTCCTGGCCGAGGCCTACGACGCCCAGGATGTCGCCCGCATCGACCCAGAAGAGTTCCACGACTTCACCGAGACGCGGCCGACGGTCCGACTGACCGACGATCTGGCGCGGGTCATCGACTGGCCCGAGGCCGTGTTCCAGCTGGCCCGCGTGCCACACCACCCGCACGATCTCGTGTTCCTGCACGCTCACGAGCCGCAGATGCGGTGGCGCACCTACTGTGCCACCGTGATCGGCGTCGCCAGAGAGCTCGGGTGCGCGATGGTCGTCACCATCGGCTCACTGCTCGGCGACGTGCCCCACACCCGGCCGACGCCCATCACCGGGGTGGCCCACGATCCATTGCTTGCGGCTCGGCTTGGCCTCGTCCGCTCTCGATACGAAGGCCCGACGGGCATCGTCGGCGTGGTCCACGAGGCCCTCGCCCACAACGACCTCCCGTCGGCGTCGCTGTGGGCGTCGGTGCCGCACTACGTGTCCGCAACACCGTCGCCGGTTGCCACGCTCGCGCTCGTCAACCGGGTCTCGCAGCTCCTCGGCCTCAGCCCGAACGTCGACGACCTCGTCGAAGCGTCGGCCGAGTACCGCCACGAGATCGACGACGTCGTCGACGGCGACTCCGACGCGGAGGACTACGTGCGTCAGCTCGAAGCGCGTGCGGACGACGATGACGACGGCGAGGGTCGGCCGGACGACGATGAGCCGCTGAGGTTTGCGGCCGCGGACGAGCTGGCCACGGAGGCCGAACGGTTTCTTCGCGACCAGGGCGGGCGCAGTCGATGACACAGGGCGGGCGCAGCCCGATC
>JAYUDU010000393.1:0-10413 GCA_043739605.1 Acidimicrobiales bacterium
CGGCAGGCTCGTGCCAGAGGCGACCGCGGCGTCGCAAGGCATCGACGCGTGGCTCGGTCTTCCCGACGAGGATCCGCGGACGCGCATCACGCTCGAGCACCTGCTCCGCATGATCGACGGTCTGCGCTTCGCCGAGGACTACGTCGATGCCGGAGTCAGCGACGTCATCGAGATGCTGTTCGGGTCCGGCGCGGCCGACATCGCCGCGTATGCGGCCTCCCGGCCATCCGCCCACGAGCCGGGCACGGTGTGGAGCTACTCCAGCGGCACGACCAACATCATCTCGGCGATCGTCGGGGCGGTGCTCGGCGGCCGGGACGCGGTCGAGGCCGCGATCCAGAACCTGTTCGCCGCGCTTGGTGGCGGCCCGGTCGATGCCCGCTTCGACGCCGCGGGCACGTTCGTCGGCTCGTCGTACGTGTTCGCTACCGCTCGCGACTTTGCTCGGTTCGGCTTGTTGCACCTGCACGGTGGGCTCGGCGCCGATGGCCAACGACTGCTGAGCGAGGCGTGGTGCGAGCACGGCCGCACGCCGACGCCCGAGTCCAACGGCGAGTACGGCGCGCAGTGGTGGCTCGTCCCCGGATACTCCATGCGCCACCGGGCCCAGGGCTACGAGACCCAGCGCACCTACGTGGCGCGTGACCGGGGCATGGTGGTGGTCCGCCTCGGCAAGACCCCGGCCGACATCGGCGGCGAGCACACCGACGCGTGGATCAACCAGGGGCTCGACTCCGTCCTCTAGCGGCGGCGTTCTGCCGTTCTTTGGTCATTGGGCGCGCTTTTCGTTGCCCAAAGACCAAAGAATGGCCGTGGCTCCGCCCGCACGCGGCACGCGGCGATGCCCACGCGGGCCACCCACGCCAGTGCTATCAGGGTCATGGAGCGCTGGAGCAGGCCGGCCAGGCTCGCATGTGGGGCGGCGAGCACGAGCGCGCCGAGGACCGCGAGGTGGCCGAGGATCGCCGCGGCGGTGAAGCGGGACCACTGCTTGCACAGCGCGTCATCGGCCATGGAGTCGACGGACGCCACCATCATCCATGTGGCGAAACCCGCAGCCGCGATGACGAAATGAGCGGTGTCTTCGATGGGGACGAGGCCGTCGGCGATCGGCAGCGGGCAGCCGGTCGTGCAGCGCACGATGGTCTGCGTGGCGACGAGCCCGGCCGCCGCGAGCAGCCCCACAACCCGGGAGTCGCGCCACGGGCGACGGGCAGTCAGCGCCGCCGCGACCGCGATGCAGGACACGGCGCCCGCCGCCAGCCCGAGACGGAACGCATCAGCGCCGCGTTCGCCGAACGCGCCGAGCTCTGACAGATAGCCGCCGACACCCGCACCGGAGCGACGAGTCGCGACCACCGCCCCGACGATCGCGGCAACCGAGCCGAAGGGGCCGAGGAGGCCCAGCCAGCGTCGCCCCGTTCGCACCGCGCGAGTTTGCCGCCGAAAAGCGCTGGACGACCACCGGGCCTGTTCCTATCGTCGTGAACATGTGGATCAGGTTCATCTGACGGCCGCGGGCGAGCACGCTCGCCCCACCACCCGGTACGGGTCACGCGCACCACGCGCTGACCCCACCCGACGACCGCGTCCAGTCGCGGGCGCGACGCCGCGCCTGCGCCTTGCCTCCTGCCGCTGCGCGCGGCGGGCCCCGCTCGATCTGAGGAGCTACCACATGTCTGCCAAGAAGCGAACCCGCGCGTCCAACGGTCGCGTCACCCCCAAGAAGCCTGCGGCCACCGCGGAGGAACGAGCCGTGCATGCCGCCGAGCTACCGACGGGGATCGTCCGCCCGGTCCTGCCGCCCCGCCGGACGGCACCACCCCCGCCGCCACCTCCACCGCCCCTGCATCGCAGCGGCGCCAGAGGCAAGTAAGGCGATCTGCCAGCTGACGCATCGCTGCTCCTGGGATCGACCGAATGACAGGCGCACAACTGCGAACCTTCTGGCGGTCCCGTCCTCCTCGCTGCGGACGTCGGTGGCTGCGCTGATGAGGTGAGGTGTGGGTTCTCGCCACGGCATTGCACTCAATTGCTCGTTCTGGCCGCGGATCGATTGCTGACGGAGGCACTTGGGTCCGGTTCCAGGCGCACTCCAACGGCCTGTGGGATCCGGTGCCGTCAGTCGAGCTCGCCGCCGGCGGGGGGAACGCCGAGCAGGGCGCGGAAGCGCGCCGAGCGGGCCTTGTAGCCGGCGGCGAACTCGGTGAAGCTCGGCGCTCCGGGGGAAAGACAGAGAACGCCGTGGTCCGGGGTCAGCTGGAGGCCAACGGCAACGGCGGCAGCGAGGTCGCCAGCGTGGACCACGCGTACCCTGCCGTGCGGGTCGGCGGCGGCGATGGCAGTCGCAATGCGCGCACCGCAGGCGGGCACGACGACGACCGCGGTGGGGTCCTCTCGTTGCGCGATGGCGGCGGCGAGGTGCTCGAACGGCACGCCGCGATCGGAGCCGCCCAGCAGGATCGTCACGGCGCGTCCGTCGAACGCGCCAAGCGCGGCGACGGCGGCGTCGGGGTTCGACGACATCCCGTCGTCGACAACGGTGAGGGTGCCGTTCGGGCCGACGACCTGGCCGACGATCTCGAGCCGATGGGGGAGCGGCCTGAAGGTCTGGAGCAGCACGCGGATCTCGTCCATGCGGCCCGCCGGTTCGAGGCCGAGGGCGTCGAGCGCGGTCAGCACGCCGCAGAGGTTGCGTCCGTTGTGCGCGCCGATGAGTCCGGTCTCGGAGAACGACAGCAGCGCTGGTCCACGATCGCGGCGAACGTCGCCGTGCGCGTCGACGTGCCAGCCATCGGTGCCGCCGAACCGAACCGCACCGGGGATCGCACCGCGGCCGACGACCTCGTCAACCAGGGCGCTGGTGCCGTCGACCGCAACGACACCGGTTGTGGTGCCGTGGGCGAAGAGGTTGCACTTGTCGGCGATGTAGCGCGGGAGGTCGCCGTGCCAGTCGAGGTGGTCGGGGAACAGCGCGGTGAGGATGCCGACCCCGGGCGGGTCGGCGGTCTCGGCCGCCTGGAAGCTGGAGACCTCCAGCACGAGGCGCTGCGGAGCGGGGTCGGCCACCAGCATCGCGATGGGTGCGAGGCCAAGGTTGCCGCCGACCGCCACGCGCTCGGCGGGCGCCAGGCCGGCGAGGAGGTGGTGAGCCAGCTTGGTCGTGGTGCTCTTGCCCTTCGAGCCGGTGATGGCGAGCGTGCGCGGGCCCAGCGGCGAGGCGAGCAGGAGGGCGGTGCCAGTGGTCAGCGCACCGCGATGGCGCGCCGCGACGTGCTCCGGCCAGTACCTCGACATGCCAGGCGATGCGATGACGACGTCTGCCTCTGCGAGGGCTGACCGGTCTGCGGTGAGGCGCACGCCCGCGGGGAGACCGCCGAGGTCGAGGCCGGGGCGGTCGTCGACGACGGTGATCGATGCCGGTGGACGAGCGAGCGCGCCGAGCGCCGCGACCGCGGCGCGGCCTTCGATCCCGTAGCTCCACACTACGACGGTCCGGCCCGCCACGGCATCGAGCGAGCGCGGCGCGTCCGGCGACGCGAGCGCCGGCGCGTCGCTCATGGCAGGTCGGCGCCTACGACCGCCGCGAGGTCGGCGACCACGGGATGCCAACGGGCGGGGACAGTCGTCGGGGCGTCGGCCTCGAGTGTGCGGGCCACGTCGGCGTCACTCGCCCAGCCGTCGGCGTCGCGCAGCCGAGCGGCGACGGTCTGCAACGCCCGGCTGGCTGCCCACTGGGCGTCGTCGGCGAGCATGCGCACTGCGACGCGACTCTCGGCGACCTCGCCGACGCACTCGAACGGCTTGGGTCCGCCCACCTCGACGATGGCTGCGAGACCGTCAGCCTGGGCGAGGTCGTCGAGCACGTCGTGGCCATCTTGGATGGCGATCAGTCGATCTCTGCCCGTCCACGGGGCCAGCGCGAGACCGACGAAGCGGCACTTCGGGCAGTCGCCGCACCAGCCGTCGACGCGTGTCGCTGGGTCCATCCGAAACGCCTTGTTGCAGCTGGAGAACACATCGTCGAAGTGGCCGCACCGCTGCGCGAACAGACGGGTGATGCCGAGCTCGGAGAACGGCCGCAGCAAGGAGAACCACGCAAGCTCATCGGTCGGCGCGACGTGGGTGGCCAACAGCTCGGAGAGCATCCGCTCGGCCTCGATCGACTTCGACCACTGGTGGTTCACGTCGAAGCCCTCGTGAGCGAGCGTCGCCTCGGACGCGGAGCGCTCGATGGACATGACGACGCTGCCCGCACCGGAGCGGATCGCTTGGAGCACCAGCGTGAGGCTGACGATCGCGGTGATCGGCACGTGGCCGTTGAGGGCGCCACGACGGTTCAGCTCGAACAGCGTGGGGTCGAGCGCTCGGCCGATGCGGACGGCGGGGAGGCCGGCTCGCTCCATGACGCGATCGATGATCGGCGCCGCCTTGACGCACGCGGTGATCGGCGACGCGCCGTGATCGACGAGCCCTTGCAGGGCGACGCAGGAGTCTTTGCCGCCGCCGATCGCAACCAGTGGCCGTCCCGCGTCGAGACCAAGCCCGGTGACGGGCGCCGGCTGTTTGCGGCGGTGCGACAGGCGGGGACTGATGTGGGGATCGAGGCCGTTGACGTAGCGGAACTCGGCGAGCCCGTGCAGCAGGAGTGCGTCGACGAACGCCGCCTCGCCGGTGGTGACGGGCTCGGTGTCGACCACGGCGTGCGACGGTGCGGCCGCCTTGAAGTAGCTGGCGCCGGCGGCGAGCCACAGGAGTCGCAACGTCCGCTCGAACGCTGCGGCGGCCGGCCCGGTGAGCGCGGGGTCAGAGGGGAAGGTGATGCGCTCGGTCAGCGCGAAGTCGTCGAGCGCATAGCGCAGGCTGGCGGTCGCAGTCCCCTCGTCCCACTCGAACCCGACGTAGTGGAACGCCTCGATCGCCGCCGGGGCGAAGCGGTCGGGGAGTGCCTGCACGGGCTTGGGAGACTACCGGCGCTCGTCAATGTCGCAGGGCACCTCGGGCCATGGCTCGGTGGTGTGGCGTTGGATGAGGCGGGCAACGGACCTCGGCAGCACGCGCTCGACGTCAAGGTCGGCGATCTCCACCCAGACCGCGGTGTAGGTCCCGCGCTCGACGGGTGCCGAGGTCTCCGGTCCGGTCATGCGGATCTGCTCGTCGTCGATGGTCGCCGCGAAGTAGTGCTGGCGCTGCGTCGAGCCGTCGGCTTCGAGGTGCTCGATGGTCGCACGGAGCGGCCCGAGTGCCACCGCAACGCCAAGCTCCTCCTCAGCCTCTCGCAGCGCGGCGCCCTCGATGGTCTCGCCCTCCTCGACCCCACCGCCGGGCACGACCCAGTAGTGAAGACCCGCACGACGTCGCTCGACGAGCGCGACGCGGCCGTCTCGAACCACGATGACGCCTGCCCGCTCCGGTCGCTCCTGCACCCGGCGTACCGTAGGCGCTCGATATTGTGGCGCAGTCGTGGCTCGCTCGTCGTTCGTGGAAGACGTGAGCGGCCCGGTCGTCGAGCCCGGCCTGCGCCAGCCGGCTGTGGATCCGCTCGCGGCGTACCTGCGACCCTCGGGCGGACGCAGGACCGTCGGCCTCATCATCGGGGTCGGCGTCGTCGAGATCGGTGGTCGCTGGTTCACCTGCCGGACCACGGGCGTCGATGTGCCCGGCGCACCGGCAGCGCCGTGATGGCCGGGCTCACCAAGCGCGATGTCGAGCGGATGCTCGCCCCGCTGGCGGATCCTCCTGCGGGCCTCGACAACGAGCTCCGCTCGCTGCGGGGGGTGCTGACCGACGCGCTTGGCGTCGTGCTCGATCTGCCTGCGGGCCTGGGATTCGACGAGCTTGCCGGCCGCGCCGCACAGACAGGTGCGTGGGGGCCAGAGCGGCTGGCACTGCTCCTCGAGGAGGAGCCTGCCATCGCAACCCGCGATGCGATGTGGGACCTCATCGCCGAGCTGAACGAGCACCGCGGGCTCACCTCAGGAGCGTCCGCCACCGGTGGCCGCAGTCAGCGCGAGGCAGTGAACGTCATCGAGCGGGCCATCGGGGCGTTGGCCAGCGGCGACGCCGACGCCGTGCGGGCGGCCGCGGACAAGATCGCCGAACTCGATGTCCGCCGCGTGCACGGCGAACTGCCCCGCGCGCTGCGAGCCGCGGCCCGGGATCCGAGTGACGCCGCGCTCGACGACATCGAGCGCGCCCTCGGCCCCGGTCCCCTCGCCGCCGAGGTGGCCGGGTTCCGCGCCGCGCGAGGGCAGCGCAGACCCGATCAGCAGTCTTAGAGCTGGAGGCTCTTCTGCTCGAGGAAGCCCTCGAATCCTTCGACGCCCAGCTCCTTGCCATTGCCCGATTGGCGGTAGCCACCGAAGGGCGCGAGCGGGTTGAATCCCATGCCATTGATATCGATCTGGCCGGTGCGCATCCTGCGGGCGATGGCTTTGGCGCGCTCAACATCGGCCGAGAACACCGCGCCGTGAAGCCCGTAGATGGAATCGTTGGCGATGCGAACGGCCTCGTCGTCATCCTCGTAGCCGATGATGGAGATGACGGGACCGAAGATCTCCTCGCGGGAGATGGTCATATCGGGGGTGACATGGGAGAAGACGGTCGGCTTGACGAAGTAGCCAGCGTCGAGGCCCTCAGGCTGCTCTGCCCCGCCGGTGACGAGCGTCGCGCCCTCCTCGATGCCCTTGGCGATGAATCCGCGGACGCGCTCCTGCTGGGCCTTCGACACGAGCGGCCCGATGGGAGCCGAGTACGAGAGCGGGTCGCCGGGCGTCCAGTTCTCCTCGGTGATCTTCTTGGCCAGCGCCGCGGCCTCGTCCATCTTGGCGTGGGGGACGAGGATGCGCGTCCACGCCAGGCAGGTCTGACCGGAGTTCATGTACACCTGGCCGAGGCCCTTGGTGAGGGCGTCCTCGAGGTTGGCGTCGTCGAGGATGATGTTGGCGGATTTGCCGCCAAGCTCGAGGTGGACGCGCTTGATGGTCGCCGCCGCAGCCGCCATGACCTTGGCGCCGGTGGCTGTAGACCCGGTGAAGCTGACCATGTCGACGTCGGGGTGCTCGACGAGCCGCGCTCCAGAAGCAGGCAGGCCGGGGACGAGGTTGAACACGCCGGGAGGGAAGCCGATGTCGTGGATGATGTCGGCGAGGGCGAAGGCGTTGAGCGGGGCGATCTCGCTGGGCTTCAACACGACCGTGCAGCCCGCCGCGAGCGCGGGCGCGAGCTTGTAGGCGATGAGCGTCAGCGGGTAGTTCCACGGCGTGATGGCAGCGACGACGCCGATCGGCTCCGACACCACGATCGAGCTGCCGACCGGCTTCTCCCACTCGTAGTCGCGGGCGATCTGCGCGTACTGAGCGAACAACAGAGGGGCGACACCAGCCTGCACCATCATCGCGGACGGCATCGACGTGCCGACCTCTTGCGCCATCAGGGTGGAGAGCTCGAGGTTGGCGGCACCGAGACGGCTGGCGAGCTCATCGCACAGCTTGGAACGGTCGTATGGCGAGGTCTGTGACCAGCCCTCGAACGCGACGCGGGCGGCGGCGACGGCAGCATCGACATCGTCGGTGGTCGACGCCGGGACCCGGCCCATCACCTGCTCCGTCGCTGAGTTGATGACGTCGATGGTGCCTGTGCCGCTCGAAGCTACCCATGCCCCATTGATGTAGAGCCGGTCGCGGTAGGTGTCACCCATGGGGTCTCCTCGAAGATGCGTGCGGCACCGTCGGTGGCGCCTGCGGCCAGCGTACGGCGTCGCTGACACGCCTGTCAGCCGCCGCGCCGAAGGCCCGGTGCCACCGAACCATCGCGTCGCCGGTACCGTTGACCCCCTGTGAGCGACGACTGGTCCAGCGGCCCCTCGGGTGCCCCCTCGTGGGCGTCCCCCGAACCAGCGGCGCGCGTCGCTCCCTTCCAGGGACCACCCAGTGGAGTGCCAACCCCGGCCGCAGCCACCTGCTACCGCCACAACGGTCGTGCCGCGCCCGTCACCTGTGCTCGCTGCGACAAGGGGATCTGCACCGACTGCATGGTCAGTGCCGCCGTCGGCTGGCAGTGCCCCGGATGTGCCAAGGACGGGACAACCGTCCGGCGCCTCGCGGACCTTGACGGCGCCGCCAGTGCGAACCCTCCGGTGACGATGGTCCTCATCGGCATCAGCGTTGCGGTGTTCTTGCTCGGCGCGGTGCTCGGCGGTGATCCGCTCGGCAACGGATCGCCGCGCGTCATCGGTGATCTCGGGGTGTACGCGGCCGCAGTCGACGCGGGTGAGTGGTGGCGCATCTTCACCTCTGGCTTCTTGCACTTCGGGCCGATCCACCTCGGCTTCAACATGCTCATGCTGTGGCGTCTCGGCTCGTTCCTGGAGCGGCGTTGGGGTGCGGTGCGGTTCTTTGCGCTGTTCACGGCTGCGCTTGTCGGCGGCTCCGCCGGCGCGCTCATCCTCAGCCCTGGCACGCTGACCGGCGGTGCGTCTGGCGCCATATTCGGCCTCATGGGCGCAGCGTTCGTGTGCCGGGGCACCGACGGATCGCGCGACCCCATGGAAGCCAGCCTCGGAGGCCTCCTCGTGATGAACCTCGTCATCACCTTTGCCCTGAGCAACTACATCTCCGTCGGCGGCCACCTCGGCGGCCTCCTCGTCGGCGGCCTGATCGGTGTGGCCATCCGGTTCGACCGGTCGAAGCACCGAGTCGTCGGCCTGGGAGCATCTATTGGGCTGGGTGCGGCAGCACTCATCGTCGGACTCGTCGTCGCCTCGGCCCCGCTCCGGGGGTAGCCGGCCACCAGGGGTGACTGTCACAGGCCGTCGGTATGGTGCACGGCAACGCTTCCCCGCGCACCATCGTCGGTACGTCGACGACGCCTCCTTGGAGGACCGCAGATGCTCACGCTCTGTTCACCACTGACCGCGCAACCTCCCAGTGCGCACGGCGGTATACGCCGATCTCGGGCTTCGAGACTGGCACGCATCGTCGTGCCAGTCGTCGTGGCACTGGCGGCCCCGGCCGTCGCCGCCCTTCCGGCGGCAGACGCCGCTCCAGCGGGGCGCTACGTCGTCCTGTTGCACGGTGATGCCGATCCCGCCGTAGCCAGCCGCGCCGCGACCGCGCTGGGCGGTACCGTCGTACGCGTCTATCGTCGAGCGCTCGCGGGGTATGCCGTCGACCTGCCGCCCGGTGCGGCCGCCCGGCTCGCTCGGGTGCGGGGCGTGGACGAGGTCGAGCCGGACACGCGCCTGAGGGTCGCCGCCGCGCCGCCGACGGTCTCGTCCCGCGTCGCCGCGTCGTGGGGCGTCGATCGGCTCGATCAGGTGGGCCCGCGGCTTGATGGCACCTTCACCTCGCGTGCGACAGGTGCAGGCGTCGAGGTCGACATCGTCGACACCGGCATCAACCTCGCGCACAAGGCGTTTGGTGGCCGTGCGGTCACCGGCATCGACCTCGTCGACGGCGGACCCGCCGACGACTGCAACGGTCACGGCACCCACGTTGCCGGCACTGCCGGTGGCGGTCTCGGCCTGGGGGTCGCACCCGAGGTGCGCCTCGTCGCCGTGCGCGTGCTGGGCTGCGATGGGTCGGGGCGGACGAGCGACGTGCTGGCAGGCATCGAGTGGGTCACGCAGCACCACGCTGCCGGCCATCCAACTGTCGCCAACCTCAGCCTCGGGGGCGGACCATCTGCGGTGCTCGACGCGGCATTGCGCCGGTCGATCGCGGCCGGCGTGACATGGGTGGTGGCCGCCGGCAACGACGGAACCGATGCGTGCTCAGGGTCTCCGGCACGCGTCGCGACCGCGCTGACGGTCGGCGCCACCGATCGAGCCGACCGGCGCACGTCGTGGTCCGACCGTGGCCGCTGCGTCGACCTGTTCGCTCCCGGCGCCGGGATCGTGTCTGCGTGGTTGTCAAGCAGCACCGCGACGCGGTCGCTTGACGGAACGTCCATGGCCGCCCCGCACGTGACCGGCATCGTCGCACTCTGGTTGCAGCTGCACCCCGGTGACGGGCCGGGGGCTGTGGCCGCTGGCGTGGCGGCGCTGGCGCGCCATGGCATCGTCGGCGACGCGCGCGCGGCCCACGCCGATCTCGCGGCCGCACCCTGACCGGCGCCTGACGCCACCCCAACCCCGGCACGGGCGTGGCGGGCGTGTGGTGCGGGCGGTGGGACTTGAACCCACACCTGTTGCCAGACTGGGACCTAAACCCAGCGCGTCTGCCGATTCCGCCACGCCCGCGTACGTTGCTCGCCGGGTCACGCTACCGCCCGGTTGCGCGGTAACGTCCACCCCGTGAGCTCCCTCCTCGACGCCACCGGTGACATCTACAAGCAGCTGCTGAAGAGCCGCATCGTCGTGCTCGGCACGGAGGTGTCCGACGCCTCTGCGAACCTCGTCTGCGCGCAGCTGCT
>JAYUDU010000394.1:0-10346 GCA_043739605.1 Acidimicrobiales bacterium
TTGCCGGCACCCGGACCACCGGGGCCAGCAGGACGTGGACCGCCAAAGCCGGTGCGGGGTCCGCCGGGGCCGGGGCGGGGTCCGCCGGGGCCGGGCCTGCCAACGCCCGGAGGCGCGCTGCGGGGGCCGGGCGGCGGCGGGATGACCCGGCCGCTCGAGGAGAGCGGCGCGGCGCGGCGAGCGCCGGGCGGCGGCGGGATCGGCCTGCCGCTTGACGACATGGGCGTGGGGGCCGGGCGACCACCGGGCGGCGCCGGCGGCGCCTGGCGCATCGGCGGCGTACCGGGCCCGTCGGCGCGTGGTGCCGGACGAGGACCGTCGACCCTGGGCGTGGGCGGCGCAGAGCGCGGCGGCATGGGCGGCGCGCTTGGCAGGGGCCGGGAAACGATCGGCGCGCGCGCCGGCGTCAGACGCTCCACGGGGGCCTCGATGGGGGCCTCGACCGCAGGAGCGACCGCGGGAGCGACCGCGGGAGCGGCGGCCTCGACGACCGGTGTTGCATTGACCCCGGGGGGGACGAGCGCCTCGACCGGCGGAGGAGTCAGCGGCTCGGGAGGCGCAAGAGCCGACTCGACCGGCGCAGAGGCGCGGGGCGCCGGCACCACCGGCGGGGCGTCGGTTACGACGACCGAAGCGGTCTCAGCGGCCGGCGCGACGACCGGCGCGGGAGTCGGCCGAACGGGCGGCCGCGGCTGCGCGGTGGGAGTCGGAGCGGGCGCGGGTTGGGGGGCAGGCGCCTCGACGGCCGCAGGCGCCGGCGCCGACACCGCCTCGGGAGCCGGCTCAAGGCCGAGCTGCTTGACCTTGCGACGGACCCGATCCGCCTGGGGGTCCTCGATCGAGGACGAGTGGCTCTTGACGCCGATGCCGAGGTTCTCGGCGACCTCCATGACCACCTTGTTGTCGAGGCCCAGCTCCTTGGCCAGGGCACTCAAGCGAATCTTCTTCATCGGCACGCGGGCGTGTTTCCTCTTTGGTCGCAGGTGGTGGATCCCGCACGGGTGCGGGGAGGCGCGCTGGATGCGCAGGAATCAGGTGGCTCGGAGAGCCGTCGAGGGGGTGGCGCGTGGCACGTCGATCGGGTCGACGGGCGCGGCGGCGTCGGTAAGTCTCGCACGTTCTGCGAGCGTCCGGCGAAGCGGTTGCTCTGCGACCGATTCTGCGCCGCATCGCAGGGCTCGCTGGATGGCGTTTCGCTTGAGCGCAACGCCAAGACAGCCCTCCGCAGATGCGGCGCACAGCCACGCTCCGCGGCCCGTTGCCGTGCGATCGAAGACGACCTCAGCGGCCCCTCCAGGGCGGGAGGCGAGGGCCATGCGGATGAGGTCCGCCTGGGGTCGAACGGTACGGCACCCCACACACGTGCGCCACGGCCCGACCCCATCGGGCCGCGCCTTGGCGGGCGTAGCGCCGCGGCGCCGACGGGGCGGGCGGGGTGCGGATGCGCTCAGGCGTCAGCCTCCGCTGGTGCGGCGACAGCTGCCTCGGCTGTGGCCTCGGGGGCCGCTTCGGCGTCTGCTTCATCCGGTGTGCCGTAGTACGACTCGGCGGAAACGGCCTCGCCGCCGTCGGCGGGCTGCCAGACGAGATCGCCGGCGTCATTGGTGATCCACTCGCCCTCGGCGTAGCTCTCCTCCTCGGCGAGCTGCGCCTCGGACTTGATCTGCACCTCCCAGCCGGTCAGGCGGCCAGCGAGGCGGGCGTTCTGGCCCTCACGGCCGATGGCGAGGCTGAGCTGACGCTCCTCGACGACGACGGTGGCGATGCCGGTGTCGTAGTCCAGGCGGACCTCGTTCACCTCTGCAGGCTGCAGCGCACGGCGGACGTACTCGGACGGCTCGTCGCTGTACGGAACGATGTCGACCTTCTCGCCCTTGAGCTCGTTGGTGACCATCTTCACCCGTGAGCCCTTCGCCCCGACGCAACTGCCGACGGGGTCGACGTTGTTGTCGTTGGACCAGACGGCGATCTTGGTGCGGTGGCCGGGCTCGCGGGCGCAGCTGCGGATCTCGACGACGCCGTTGGCGATCTCGGGAACCTCCAACTCGAACAGGCGAAGGATGAGACCAGGGTGGGTGCGGGACACGACGATCTGCGGACCCTTGGTGGTCTTGCGGACCTCGACGATGTACACCTTCACACGGGCGGAGCGCTCGTAGCGCTCGCCCTGCACCTGCTCGGCGGCGGGCAGCAACGCCTCCACCTTGCCGAGGTCGAGCAGCGCGAACCGCTGGTCCTGTTGCTGCACGATGCCGGTGACGAGGGTGCCCTCGCGGCCCGCGTAGTCCTCGTACTTCTGGTCACGCTCGACGTCGCGGATGCGCTGGCTCATGACCTGCTTGACCGTCTGGGCCATGACGCGCTGGGCGAACGTGCCGTCCGGGGTGTCGTCCCACTCGCGCAGGACGTTGTCGTCCTCGTCGAGCTCCTGGGCGATGATCCGGATCTCGAACGTGTCCGGGTCGATGGTGGCCATGGCGAACTGCTCAGCCTCCGGCAGGTTCTTGTAGGCCTGCAGCATGGCTGTGGCCAGCGCTTCGAGCAGGGTCTCGACGCTGAGGTTGCGCGACGCGGCAACCAGCTCGAGTGCCTCGCGGATCTCGCGCTTTGACGATTCGTCGTGCTTCATGGCGTGGGCTCCTCGATGTGGGGGTCAGGGATGTCAGGGTCCGGGACTGAGGTTTGGTCGGTGTCCTTGGGGTGACGCTTCGGCGCGCTTGGCTTAGCGGACGGCCCCCACTCGAACACTGTGTGGGCTTCGATGACGTCGTCGTAGCCGAGCCGCAGACCGTCGACGACCAACCCGTCGGCGTCTGCCGCGTCGAGCGTCCCCTTGCGTCGCCGTTCCCCGGAGAACGACGCGTTCATCTTCACCGCGACGAGCGTGCCGACGCTGGCCTGGATCTGGTCTGGGGTGCGGAGCGGACGCTCGAGACCGGGCGAGGAGACCTCAAGCGTGAACTGGCCGCCGAGCGGGTCTGCGGCGTCGATGGCATCTGACACCAGCGGCGATACCTCGCCGATGACCTCAAGGTCGATGCCACCGGGCTTGTCGATGGTGACGCGCAGCACGCCGGGCTTGTGGACGACGTCGAACAGGGTGCAGCCCGACGCCTCGACGATGGGCTGGACGACGGCGATGACCGCGTCTTCGATGGCACTGCGGGGCTGCATCGTTGCGGGTCCTCTCGGTCGTGGTGGCTGTCGGCGGCTGGTGCCGGAACGTGGCAAAGCGTGGACCCGAGGGCCCACGCTCCTCTTCTCATCGGCCGAGGCCGGTGAGAGCAAGTGAAGATGGTAGCCGCGCCGTCGACGCGAGGCCGACGGGGCCCCGGAATCGTGCAAGGGTGCGATCGCAACGAGCCCGACCGGCACCGGTCGGCACCGGCGTTCAGTCGACGAGGAGATGCGCAGTGCACGAGGTCAAGGGAGTCATCGCGCGGGCCAAGGGCGCGCCGGTCGAGATCGTCACCATCCAGGTTCCCGATCCCGGCCCCGGCGAGGCGCGCGTGACGGTGGCGTCGTGCGGCGTGTGCCACACCGACCTCCACTACCGCGACGGCGGCATCAACGACGAGTTCCCATTCCTCTTGGGCCACGAGGCCGCCGGCGTCGTCGAGTCCGTCGGCCCTGACGTCACCGGCATCGCGCCCGGCGACCACGTGGTGCTCGCCTGGCGGGCACCGTGCGGAACGTGTCGCAGCTGCGTGCGGGGCAAGCCCTGGTACTGCTTCGACTCTGCGAACGCCACCCAGAAGATGACGCTGCAGGACGGCACCGTCCTCTCCCCCGCGCTCGGCATCGGTGCGTTCTGCGAGGAGACGCTCGTAGCCGCCGCCCAGTGCGTCAAGGTCGACCCCGATGCCCGCAAGGCTGCGGTCGGCCTGATCGGCTGTGGGGTGATGGCGGGCTTCGGAGCCGCGGTCAACACCGGCGGCGTGCAGCGGGGCGACGCTGTTGCCGTCATCGGCTGCGGCGGCGTCGGCTGCGCCGCCATCGCCGGCGCATCGATCGCCGGCGCCACCAAGGTCATCGCCGTCGATCGCGACGCCCGCAAGCTGGAGGGAGCCAAGCGCTTCGGGGCCACCCACACCGTCGACGCGTCGGTCGTCGACGACGTCGTCGAGGCCATCCGCGCGCTGACCGATTCGTTCGGCGCCGACGTCGTCATCGAGGCCGTCGGCCGCCCCGAGACCTACGAGCAGGCGTTCTATGCCCGCGACCACGCCGGCACGCTCGTCCAGGTCGGCGTCCCGACGCCCGAAATGCAGATCACGCTGCCCCTCATCGACCTCTTCGGCCGCGGCGGCGCGCTCAAGTCTTCGTGGTACGGCGACTGCCTGCCGACGCGCGACTTCCCAATCCTCGTCGACCTGTACCGCCAGGGCCGCTTCGACCTCGACGGCTTCGTCACCGAGGAGATCGGCATCGACGGCGTCGAGACCGCCTTCGAGAAGATGCACAAGGGCGAGGTCCTCCGCTCGGTCGTCGTCCTGTGAACGCAAGCCAGGCCCGCGTCGATCACATCGTCACGTCGGGCACGTTCAGCCTTGACGGGGGGACCTGGGACGTCGACAACAACGTGTGGCTGGTCGGCAATGACGACGAGGTGCTCGTCATCGACGCGCCGCACGACGTCGCGGCGATCCTCACCGCCGTCGGCGGGCGCAAGCTCACCGCCATCGCCTGCACCCACGCTCACGACGACCACGTCAACGTCGCCCTCGCCCTGCGCGATGCCACCGACGCACCGATCCTCGTGCACCCCGCCGACGCTCCGCTGTGGGAGATGACCCACCCCGGCCATCGCTGGGATCGCGACCTGGCCGACGGCGACGTCCTCACCGTGGCCGGCACCGCGCTGTCGGTCCTGCACACTCCCGGCCACGCGCCGGGCTGCTGCTGCTTCTACGCGCCCGACCTGGGCACGCTGTTCAGCGGCGACACGCTGTTCAATGGAGGACCCGGCGCCACCGGCCGCAGCTTCAGTGACCGCCCCACCATCGTCCGCTCGATCCGCGACCGCCTCCTCACGCTCCCGGCAGACACCGTCGTGCGCACGGGCCACGGCGACTCCACCACGATCGGTGGCGAGGCGCCATCCATCCTCGCCGAAGCGACGACGCTCGACGCCTGACCCACCCCGCGCACGTCGACGCCGTCGGCCGGCCGGCCAGCCACCGCCACCCGGTTCACTTCAACAGCGACATCCTTGCCAACCCAGTAGCTTCTCGCACCCGAGGCGACCGCCGCAGGCGCTCCGACGGTCGGAGTGCGTGTACGGTCCTCGGCCGACGCATGCGAGAGTTCTGCACGATCATCGCCCGCAACTACCTTGCGGCTGCACGGGTCCTCGCCGCCAGCGCGGTCGAGCATTCCCCCGACGCCCGGGTGACGGTGCTGGTCATCGATGATGACGACGGGCCGTGCGTCGGTGACGAACCGTTCGCGACGCTCCACCTCGCCGACGTCGTGCCCGACCGTGCGGAGCGGCAGCGAATGGCACTCGCGTACGACATCACTGAGCTGGCCACGGCGCTCAAGCCCCTCCTGTTGAAGCGGCTGCTCGCAGAGCGCGGCCGTCCGGTCGCCTACATCGACCCCGATGTCTGCATGTATGCCCCACTCGATGGCTTGGAGGCGCTCGTCGGCGAGCACTCGCTCGTCCTCGTCCCGCACACGACAACACCGCTGCCGCGCGACGGGCGTCGGCCGGACGACACCGACATCCTCGGCTCCGGCGCCTACAACCTCGGGTTCGTCGCCGTCGGCACCGGATCGGAACCGTTCCTCGACTGGTGGGCGGATCGCTGCCGAAGAGAGGCCATCATCGACCCGGCGCGCATGCGGTTCACCGACCAGCGCTGGGTCGACCTCGCACCCGGGTACTTCCCGCACCTCATCCTCAAGGACCCCGGGTACGACGTCGCCTACTGGAACGTCTCCGACCGCAGCGTCACGCGGTGCGGCACCGGCCCGTGGCTCGTCGATGGGCACCCCCTTCGGTTCTTTCACTACAGCGGATACGACGTCGACGCCCCCCACCGGCTCTCCCGGCACGGCGACACGCAGCCGCGGGTTGTGCTGTCGGACCGCCCGGAGCTGGCCACGCTGTGCGACGACTACCGCGCACGCCTGATCGCCGCAGGACATCTCGGGCTGCGCTCCGCCTCCTACGGCCACGAGCGGCTGCCGTCCGGGATGCTGCTCGACAGCGCCTCCCGCCGGGGCTACCTCGCAGCGCTGGTCGCCGCCGAGCGCGCCGGCACCGTCGAACCGCCCAACGGCTTCGCCGACCCGCACGCCTTCGTCGACTGGTTGCGTGCCCCGGCCGATGCGGAGGCTCACCCCGGCACGACGAGGCACATGATGTGGCTGTGGGCGCGACGGCCCGACCTCCAGCGGGAGTTCCCGAATCCGACGGTGGGCGATGCTCCGACCTTCGTCGCGTGGGCGCACGGTCACGCCGGTGCGCAGGAGCGCCTCGACCCGGCGCTCGTCCCCGACATCACCACTGCCTTGTGGCCCGCGCCGCCGGGTCCACCCACCGACGTGGGCGTGAACGTGCTCGGCTACTTCGAGGCAGAGCTCGGTGTTGGCGAGTACGGGCGCCTCACGCTCGCCGCGATCGAGGCCGCCGGCGAAGCGACGGCGGTCGAGGTCTCCCGGCGCACCAACAGTCGCCAGCTGCACGCGTTCGGCCGGTCGTCGTCCCTGGAGGTCCCGTTCGACATCACCCTCATCTGCGCCAACGCCGACAGCGTCGGCGACCTGGTCGCCCGGCATGGCCCGGGCTGGCTCGACGGCCGCCATCGCATCGGCCTGTGGTCGTGGGAGCTCGAGGAGTTCCCCCCGGAGCTGTACGGCGCGTTCGACGAGGTGGACGAGGTGTGGGCCAACAGCGAGTTCGCTGCGACAGCCATACGAGCGGCATCCGGGGCCATCCCGGTGCACGTCGTCGCGCCTGGCGTGCTGATCGCAGAGCCACCGCCGTTCGATCGCACCACCATCGGCCTGCCACCTGACCGCCCGGTGCTCGGCTTCCTCTTCGACTTCGACAGCGTGTTCGAACGCAAGAACCCGGACGGCCTCGTCCATGCCTTCCGGCGCGCCTTCACACACGTCGGCGAGGCCCACCTGCTCATCAAGTCGATCAACGGCGATCGCCACCTCGATCGCCTCGAGCAGCTGCGGTGGCTCGTCCGCGACCGAGCCGACATCACGCTCGTTGACGCTTATCTCTCCTCGGACGAGCGACGCGGGTTGCTGGCCACCCTCGACGGCTACGTCTCACTGCATCGCAGCGAGGGCTTCGGCCTCACGATCGCCGAGGCGATGGCGGTGGGGACGCCCGTCATCGCCACCGGCTATTCGGCCAACCTCGAGTTCATGGACGCGACCACCGGCATCCTCGTGCCGTGGGTCCCCGCTCATGTGCCCGAAGGGGCTGGCCCGTACCGATCCGGGGCAAGCTGGGCCGAGCCCGACCTCGACGCGGCCGCAGCCGCGATGCGGGCGATCATCGACGACCCTGCGGCTGCCGCCCGCCGAGCCGCCCTGGCCAAGGCCCAGATCGCGGCGCATCACGGGATCGTCGCCCGGGCCGAGGTGATCCGGGCGCGCCTCGACGAGATCCGCTCCGAGCGGGCGGCCGCCGTCCGTGCCCGCGACGAAGCGGCGCTCCAGCAGGAGGAGCTCCGCGAGGCCGTCGCCGTCGCGTCGACGTCACGACCCGCCGACCGGCTGGCGTTGGTGAGCGAACGCATCGGTAACGACCCGGTCCACCTTCCCGACCCTTCTCGACTCGGAGCGATCGGTCGGGGCACCCGCCACGCCGTCGGCCGTCTCATCCGTCCGTTCCTCTACCAACAGCGACACATCGACAGCGGCCTCGTCGAGGCGATCGCGGGGGTACGCGCCGAGGTGGCCGACCTGCGCGCCGCAATCGACGCCGAGCGATCCGACCGGCCGGGGTGACGACGCCACCAGCCACCCGGATCACCGTCTGCACCGGCGGCCTCGGGAGCGAGTGGCACCTCCCCAGCTCGACCGTCGATCGCCGGCCGTACATCGGCGGCGGCGAGCGAAGCCTGTACGAGCTGGCGTTCGCCCTTGCGGCCGAAGGACATCTCGTCGAGCTACGCGGCAACATCTCGGAGCCCGTGCTCGGCGAGCTCGCATCCGTCCTCGGGCCGGGGCCGGTGGTCTCGCTGGCCGATCGGCGGCCGCAGCCGGACGAGATCGTCGTCCACGTCGAGGGCGCCCGCCAACCCATCCAGTTCGGGGCCCTCGCCCTCTCCCCGGCGCGCACCGTCATCGCACTCTTCGCCCCGCCTGGGCTGTTCGGCTGGTCTTTCACCAACGCTGCGGCCGCGCCAGATCCGACCGCGGTCTCCCCCGCCGACGTGGGGCGTCCAGAGCACTACCAGGCGATGGCGGCGCTCGGGTTCACCTTGTGGTCCAACTCGGCGCACACCGCGGGCGCGGCGGCCGCGGCTGGCGTCGACTGCGCCTTCATCGGCAGCGGCAACCCCGTCCCCCCGCCCGACGACACCGTGCGCGACCACGACATCGTGGTCGTCGGCGGCAACCGCTGGGCCGACGCAGCCGGCGCGGTCGCCGATGCGATCGGGGCAACGTGCCTGATCACGGTGCCTGGATCCAACGCAGACCTGTTGCGGCAGCTGGGTCGCGGCCGAGTGCTCGTCCACCCGATGCGGGTCGAGGGCACGTCGCGGCTCGGCCACGAAGCCCGTCGGATGGGAACCATCCTCGCGGCGCTCACCACCAACCCGTACCTCGCCGGCGCCTCGAGGGACGAGGGCGCCATCCTCGCGCCTGACGCCGACCGGCTGGCTGCGGCGGTGCGAACGGCCCTGGATGACCCCGCAGAGCTGCAGCGGCTCTCGGACGGTGGCCGCCAGTTCGCCGAGCGCTGGAACGACTGGCCGGCGTATCGGAGCAGGGTCGCAGCCGCGGTGGCGACCGTCGCTGCGCCGCCGGCGCACAAGGGCGCGATGGCGGCGATCGGTGCCGAGATCGAGGAGAAGATGCTGGGACTCACCACCCAGCGCGACCTCGCCATCGCGGCCGGCGACGCCGCCAACGCCGAGCTGGATGCCATCAGGGGAACGCGCACGTGGATGCTCCGCGATCGAGTCCTGCTGCCAGCGCACACCGCGCTCGGGCGCCTCAGGATGCGAGGCGATCGATCAACCCGGCGAACGCGGTGATCCACGGCTCGAGGCTGTGCCGATCGCGGACGAGATCACGGCCTGCGGCGGCTCGACGGGCGAGCTCACCCGGGTCGGACAGCGCCTCGGCGATGCCGGCGGTGAGCGATGCCAGGTCGCGCGGCGCCACCAGCCACCCGGTCGCACCCGGTCGGACCACATCGGGGATGCCGGCGACGTCCGTGGCGACGACGGGCACGCCCAGGGCCATCGCCTCCAAGATCGCAAACGGCAGCGACTCTGCGTCCGAGGGGCATACGAAGAGGTCGGCGGCGGCGTGCCACGGCCACGGCTGGGTGGTGGCGGGCAGGCAGCGCACGACGTCAACGAGGCCGGCGTCAGCGACGTAGCGCTCGAGTGCGTCGCAATAGAGCTCGCTTCCCGCGATCGGAGTGCCGAGCAGCGCAGTGACCAGCGACGGGTGACTCGGGCGCAGCCGCCGCGCCGCTTCAGCGAGCGAGAGCTGTGCCTTGATCGGAGAGCACCGAGCCGCCCACAACGCCAACGTGCCATCGGGAGACAGGCCCAGACCGTCCCGCAATCGAGTGCGTGCTGCGGGCGTCGCCGCTCGGTCCATGGCATCGAGATCGAGGCCGTACGGAATGGTGACGCCGCGATCCGCAGACCCCTCGCCCAGCCATCGGTCGTAGACCTCCCGGGTGCGATCGGTGGCGAAGACGACCGCGTGCGCGCCGAGGAGGGCCGCCTCCAACCGGCCGGCAACGTGGACGTCGGGCTCCGTCGGCCATGCCGACCAGTAGTGGGCCAGCGATGTCCCCTCGTGCACGCACCACGCAACGGGAACGCCGAGGCGGAGGGCCGCGTCGACCGCCGGGAACGACTCGCGCGAGTTGACGACCACGACGTCGGCGCCGAGGTGGTCGTACGAGGCGGCCAGCTCTGCGACACGGTCCTCGTACGCCTCCGCGTCATGCAGCGGAATTGGCGAGACGATGCGGACGGGGATGCCAGCCCCCTCCAACGCCGATCGCCACATCCCTCCGGCCGGAGCCACCACTGCGACCTCGGCCACCTTCCGGTGGTGCAGCTGCCCCGCGAGCATCCCGACGAAGACCTGCGCACCGCCGAGGGCGAGGTTGTGGGCGTGCACGA
>JAYUDU010000395.1:0-4134 GCA_043739605.1 Acidimicrobiales bacterium
GGGCGTGGCCGGCCTCGTGGTAGGCGGTAAGCGTCTTCTCCTTCTCGCTCATCACCCGGCTCTTGCGCTCTGGGCCCATGAGCACGCGATCGATGGCCTCGTCGAGTTGCATCATGCCGATGCGGTCGAAGTTGTGGCGGGCCGACAGCAGCGCCGCCTCGTTGAGGAGGTTGGCAAGGTCGGCGCCGGTGAATCCGGGGGTGCGGCGGGCCAGCACGTCGAGGTCGACGCCCTCGGCCAGCGGCTTGCCCTTGGCGTGCACATCGAGGATGGCGCGACGGCCCCTGACGTCCGGGCGGTCGACGACGATCTGGCGGTCGAAGCGACCTGGCCGCAGCAGCGCGGGGTCAAGGATGTCTGGGCGGTTCGTGGCGGCGATGAGGATGACACCGGTCTTGGCGTCGAAGCCGTCCATCTCGACGAGCAGTTGGTTGAGCGTCTGCTCGCGCTCATCGTGACCACCGCCGAGGCCTGCGCCGCGGTGACGGCCGACGGCGTCGATCTCGTCAACGAAGATGATGGCAGGAGCTGCGGCCTTGGCCTGCTCGAAGAGATCACGGACGCGCGAGGCGCCCACGCCGACGAACATCTCGACAAAGTCCGAGCCGGAGATGCTGAAGAACGGCACGCCCGCCTCACCTGCGACGGCACGGGCGAGCAGCGTCTTGCCAGTGCCGGGAGGGCCGAAGAGCAGCACGCCCTTGGGGATCTTGGCCCCCATCGCCTGGAACCGAGCAGGGTTCTCAAGGAACTCCTTGATCTCGTTCAACTCTGCGACGGCCTCGTCTGCGCCAGCGACGTCGCCGAAGGTGACCTTCGGCTGATCCTTGCTGATGGTCTTGGGCTTGGCCTTACCGAACTGCATGACCCGGTTGCCGCCGCCCTGCATCTGGTTGAAGAGCAGGAAGAAGATGCCGAACAGGAAGATGAACGGCAAGAAGTTGAGGAGGAGCGAAAGCAGCAGGCTGTCGCTCTTGTGCTTGGCGTCGACGAGCAGGGGCTTGCCGTCGGGATTCTTCGAGTCCTTCAAGATGGTCGTCAGCTCATCTGCGTACTCGGCGGGGAAGCGCGTCTCGAACTTCTTTCCGTCGGCGAGGATGCCCTGCACCTTGTCGTCGGGCTCGACGATGTCCGCGGAGCGGAGCTGGCCAACAGCGGCCTTCGCCGTGAGGTCGGACAGCGCGACCTTCTCGGGCGGAGTGCCACCGCTGAACAGGCGCGCTGCGATGAACAGCGCCCCGATCGCCAAGACGACGTAGAACAACCCGTTGCGGAAGACGCGCTTCATGGTGTCGGTCAGGCTACCGGGCTTCGCGCGCTATGAACCTCCGCGCGGCGGTGTTGTGCTCAGACAGCGGCATACCGAGCGAGAAATGGGAGGTTTCTGTAGCGCTCTGCGACGTCGAGCCCATACCCGACGACGAAGTCCGGAGGGATGACGAAGCCCGTGTACCGCAGGTCAGGGTCGTCGCGCTGCAATCCATCCTTGACCAGGAGCGCGCAGACCTCGAGGCTGGCCGGGCCCCGCGCCGCGAGGTTGCGCCGCAACCACGACAACGTGAGTCCGGAGTCGACGATGTCCTCAACGACGATCACGTGACGGCCGTGCAGGTCTGCGTCGAGATCCTTGATGATGCGCACGATGCCACTCGTGCGCGTCGAGGCACCGTACGAGGACACCGCCATGAAGTCGAACTCGACCGGGATGGTGATAGCCCTCGCCAGGTCGGCCATGAACAAGAACGCGCCTTTCAGCACCGTGACGCACAGCACGGAGCCTCTGCCTGCGTAGTCGGCCGAGATCTGGGCTCCGAGCTCTGCGACGCGGCGCGCCAGGCGCGCCTCGGACACAACGACCGTCCCGAGGTTCGGGTCCTGCGCCCATGGCTCCGGAACTTCGTCGTGGCCGTCCTCGAACTGGACGTCGTCGGCCATGCGGCGAACCTAGACCGTCGCGCTCGGGCGCTCGGCCGACGCCGCTCTGGTTCTGTTGTGACCCGCATCGAGGGTCACAGCGGTACCAGAACCGACGCGGGCACGAAACCGTCGGAGGGCCGACGTCAGTTGGAGGGCTCGACGAGACGAAGGCGGCCTGCGGTGCGCGCCACCCGCCAGCCTCCGGCCAGCTCGCACGCGCCAACCTCCAGACGCGCCACGGCGAGCACCCGGGCGACCGCGGCGGCAGAGGGCGGGTGGTGCTCCGATCCGCCGGGGCCAGCCGCGGCCAGCCATTCCCGAACCGCCCTGGCGGCCAACGCGGGCGGCGCGCCCGCCATCGTTCTGGCGTCGCAGACGTCGGGCACGGCCGCGGCCGCCAGGATGTCGAGGGCGTCAGCGTCGGCTGCGAGAAGGTCGGAGGTACGGGCCAGCAGCGCGACCACGTCACGGCCGCCCGCCACGTCGACGAGCAGCGGCAGCACCTCCCTGCGGACACGGTTGCGGGCGAACGCCGGATCGAGGTTGGACGGATCGAGGAACGGCTCGACACCGATCGAAGCGCACACGGCCTCGGTCTCGGTTCGCCGCAGCCGCAGGATCGGGTGACGCCGCCCGGGCCGCAGCCGGGTGAGGCCGTCGAGGCCGGAGCCGCGGACGAGGTTGAGCAGCATCGTCTCGGCGAGGTCGTCTGCGGTGTGGGCGAGCGCGGCGTCGGCGCCGAGCACCGCGTGACGCGCGGCGCGGGCCCGCGCTTCAAGCCCCGGACCCGATGTAACTCCCACCTGCTCCGCCCGGAAGCCTGCTCCCAACTGTGTCGCAACCCGTGCCACGAGCGCGGCCTCGCCCCCCGACCCCTCCCGAAGGCCGTGATCGACGTGCACGGCGGTGACCACGCACCCAGCAGCGACCGCCAACGCCAGCAGGGCCAACGAGTCTGCGCCACCGGACACACCGCAGACGAGCGCGTCACCGCGCGCCGGCAACTCGCAGCGAGTGAGCAGCTCTTCGACCAATCGAGACCTCAGAGCGTCCCCTGGCGGGCGCGGCTGATCAGCTCTGGGACGGGCTCGACGCCCAGGCGTCGGCCGATGCGACGCAGGCTCGCGTAGACGTTGGAGCGGCTGACGCCCAGCTGGTCGGCAGCGGCGCTCACCGTCTCGGTGGCGCCGACGGCCCGGAGGAGCTCGCGCTGGCGAGGCGAGAGATCCTCAACGATGCCTGGTGGCGGTGGCATGGGCGGGACGTCGACGCGCTGACGTGGGCGATCCGTCCGCTCGAGATGGGCCAGGCGCACCGACGGCCCGCGCTGGTCGGGGCGAGGCCCTGACTCGATCCGAGCGAGCGTGCGGAGCGCCTCGTGTTGGGCGGTGCGACGCTGATCGCGCTCTGGCACGTCGCCGAGGGCGGACTCGACGGCATCCCGGAGGACCGCGAAGCTGAACGGCTTGGTGAGATAGCGCACCGCGCCCTCGATCCCACCGCGGATTCGATCGAGATCGTCTGCTCTCGCGGTCAACAACAGCACCGGCATCCCCTCGACCGCCGGGTCTGGATCCGCCTTGAACGCAGCGAGCACCCCCCAGCCGTCGAGTCCTGGCATCATCACGTCGAGCACCACAAGGTCCGGCTTTGGATCGGTGGCGGCGACGAGCGCGATGGCCTCCTCGCCGTCGTTGGCGACGATGACCACATGACCTTCGAGCTCAAGGTTCATGCGGACGAGATCGCGGATGTCCGGCTCGTCATCGACGACGAGAACGACGGCCATCGCGTCAGGCTGCCACCGCTGCGGGTTGCATGCGGGTGATCCACGCCGCAGGCGACTCGATGTCGGTCCTGGTAGGGAGGTTGCGCGGGTCTGCCCAGACCAGGTCGAACAGGTCGCGACCACCCGCAGCCTCGACGGCGTGCACGAACACCTCGCCGGCCTCGTATTGACGCATCTTGGCGTCCATTCCGAGAAGCTGGGAGATCAATCGCGGCACTGCGCTGCGGTCACCACGACGCGCGCTGAGCAGGCGCTGGAAGCGCTCGGCCGACGGGATGAGGCCGCCCGCCGCTCGATCCATGGTGACGTCGCCGTGGCCTTCCAGCAGCGACATCAGGCCACCGACCCTGCGCAGCGCATCGATCTGGTTGGCGTCAGCGATGAGGGCGGGGATGCCTCCGTCGTCGAGCGGGTTGCGGCCCGCGGCG
>JAYUDU010000396.1:0-10310 GCA_043739605.1 Acidimicrobiales bacterium
CCCCGTAGCCGACGACCCCCGCTGGGCCGCTGTCTCTGCCGTGATGGACGCCGCCATCCGTCCGTCGACCTGATCGCGGCCGCCCCGGACCGCACGTGCAGCCGCTCACATGGTGCGGAGCGCTGGGGCAGCCATAGGCTCGCGCACGATGCCAATCGCACAGTGCCGGGCCGTCCCTAGGCCCTCCATCCGGCCCCGAACGGGAGCGCTCGCATGACCGCCGCCGTCGCCACCCCGCCGAAGCGGAACGCGCTCCCGGTGCTCGGCACGACCATCGGCAAGAAGTTGATCGTCGCCGTGACCGGGCTGGGCTGGATCGGCTTCGTGGTGGGCCACATGGTCGGCAACCTCAAGATCTTCTTGGGGCCGAAGCACCTCGACGAGTACGGCGACTTCCTCCGCACCGTCGGCGAGCCGATCTTTCCGCGGTCGGTCGTGTTGTGGATCTTCCGCATCGGCCTCATCGCCATGTTCGTCGCCCACGTCGGCCTCACGTTCAAGCTTTCGTTGCAGAATCGGGCCAGCCGCAAGGATCGCTATGCGACGACAAAGACCATCCAGGCCAGCTGGGCATCGAAGAGCATGCGCTGGGGTGGCATCACGCTGTTTGCCTTCATCTTCGCTCACCTTGCCCACTTCACCTGGGGCATCTTCGGGTCGTGGGCCTTTGGTGGCAACGCCTCGTTCACCCGCGGCGACCCCTACGGCAACGTGACCAACGCCTTCTACCACCAGCCCGTCTTCGCCATCCTGTACATCATCCCCATGGTGTTCCTGGGGCTCCACATGTACCACGGGGTGTGGTCGACGATGCAGACCCTTGGCATCAACCGCAAGCGGTTCGACAAGGGCATCCGAGCCGTCGCAACCGGCATCGCCGTCATCACCGCCGGCGGCAACATCGTGATCGTCCTTGGCGCCACCTTCATCAACCACGTCGGCACCTGAGCCCGGTCGAGAGAGCAACGGAACCCCCAACGCCATGACCACCACAGAACTCAACCCAGAGCTGACCTCCACCCGGTGGACCACATCCGCCGATGTCCTCGAGGGCAAGTCTCCCACCGGCCCCATCGAAGGCACCTGGGACCAGCACCGCTTCGACATGAAGCTCGTCAATCCATCCAATCGTCGCCGCTACAAGGTCATCGTCGTCGGCTCCGGCCTCGCCGGCGGCGCGGCGGCGGCGAGCCTGGGCGAGATGGGGTACAACGTCGACTGCTTCTGCTACCAGGATACCCCGCGCAGAGCCCATTCCATTGCCGCTCAAGGTGGCATCAACGCCGCAAAGAACTATAGGAACGACGGCGACAGCGTCTATCGGCTGTTCTACGACACCGTCAAGGGTGGCGACTTCCGGGCCCGGGAATCCAACGTCTATCGCCTGGCCCAGGTTTCACGGAACATCATCGATCAGTGCGTGGCCCAGGGCGTCCCGTTCGCCCGTGAGTACGGCGGCCTCCTCGACAACCGCAGCTTCGGCGGATCTCAGGTGGCCCGCACGTTCTACGCCAGAGGCCAGACCGGGCAGCAACTGCTGCTCGGCGCGTACCAGGCGCTCGAACGCCAGGTCGCTGCGGGTTCGGTGAACATGCACGAACGTCACGAGATGCTCGACCTGGTCCTCATCGACGGCGTCGCGAAGGGCATCGTCACCCGCGACATGGTCACCGGGGCCATCGAGCGGTGGTCGGCCGATGTCGTCATCCTCGCCACCGGCGGCTACGGCAACGTCTTCTACCTCTCGACGAACGCCAAGGGCTGCAACGTCACCGCGGCATGGCGGGCTCACAAAAAGGGCGCATACTTCGCCAACCCGTGCTTCACCCAGATCCACCCCACGTGCATCCCGGTCAGCGGCGACCACCAGAGCAAGCTCACGCTCATGTCGGAGTCGCTGCGCAACGACGGCCGCATCTGGGTGCCGGCCAAGCAGGGAGACACCCGCTCCCCCGACCAGATCCCCGAGATAGAGCGCGACTACTTCTTGGAGCGCAAGTACCCGAGCTTCGGCAACCTCGTCCCTCGCGACGTCGCCTCACGCAACGCCAAGGAAGCCTGCGATGACGGCCGCGGTGTCGGCCCCGGTGGCCTGGGGGTGTACCTCGACTTCTCCGATGCCATCGCTCGGTTCGGCGCGGACAAGATCAAAGAGCGCTACGGCAACCTCTTCGACATGTACGAGCGCATCACCGATGAGGACCCCTACAAGGTCCCGATGCGCATCTACCCGGCCATTCACTACACCATGGGTGGCCTCTGGGTTGACTACAACCTGCAGTCAAGCATTCCCGGATTGTTTGTAGCCGGCGAGGCAAACTTCTCGGATCACGGCGCCAACCGCCTCGGCGCATCCGCCTTGATGCAGGGACTTGCTGATGGGTACTTCGTGCTGCCAAGCACCATCAGCAACTACCTCGCCACCCAGCCGATGGGCAAGGCTCCATCCGTCGACGAACCAGCGTTCGTCCAGGTCGAGGCCGAGGTCAACGCACGCACGCAGCAACTGCTCGGCATCAACGGTTCGCGCACGGTCGACGACTTCCACCGCGCGCTCGGCCACATCATGTGGGACAACTGCGGTATGGCCCGCAACGAGGCCGGTCTCACCAAGGCGCTCGACGAGATCCCCGCACTGCGCGCGGAGTTCTGGCGAGATGTGAAGGTGCCTGGCACTGGCGCCAGCCTCAACCAGAGCCTTGAGAAGGCTGGCCGCCTGGCGGACTTCCTCGAGCTCGGCGAGCTGATGTGCCTCGATGCTTTGCACCGAACCGAGAGCTGCGGCGGCCACTTCCGAGAAGAGAGCGCCACGCCCGAGGGCGAAGCTGCCCGCAAGGACGACGAGTTCAGCTATGTCGCGGCCTGGGAGCGAGACCGATCCGGCGCCCCGGTGCTCCACAAGGAGCCCCTCACGTTCGACTACGTCCACCCGAGCCAGCGGAGCTACAAGTGACAATGATGCAAGAGCGGTCTGCCGCCACACACGAGGGTCCGGTCCTCAACCTCACCCTGAAGGTATGGCGCCAAGAGTCTTCGGACGCCAAGGGCGCGATGGTCACCTACCCCGCGCCTGGCATCAGCCCGGACATGTCGTTCCTCGAGATGCTCGACGTCGTCAACGAGCGGCTCATCACCGCAGGCGACGACCCGATCGCGTTCGACCACGATTGCCGTGAGGGCATCTGTGGCATGTGCAGCCTGATGATCAACGGCACGCCCCACGGCCCCGAGCGCGCCACGACCACGTGTCAGCTCCACATGCGCAAGTTCTCCGACGGCGACACCATCGTCATCGAACCATGGCGCGCCGAGGCCTTCCCCGTCCTGAAAGATCTCATCGTCGATCGTTCTTCGTTCGACCGCATCATCCAGGCCGGCGGCTACGTGTCCATCCCGACCGGTGCCGCGCCAGACGCCCACGCCGCCCCGGTCAACAAAGAGGCAGCAGAGTGGGCGATGGACAACGCCCAGTGCATCGGCTGTGGCGCGTGCGTCGCGGCGTGCCCCAACGCCTCTGCGATGCTGTTCACCGCGGCCAAGGTCGCCCACCTCGGCGCGCTCCCCCAAGGCCAGACCGAGCGCTACGAGCGCGTCGTCGCTATGGTCCAGCGCATGGACGGTGAGGGCTTTGGTGGCTGCACCAACATCGGCGAGTGTGCTGCTGCGTGCCCGAAGGAGATCCCCCTCGACGCCATCTCCCAAATGAACCGTGACCTGTTGAAGGCCTCGTTCAAGCGAAAGTAGTGGAGTGAGCCCGCTCGCCGAGTCGGGCGCTCGACGCGCGGCGGCGCCTCACGGCGGCGTTCAGCCTCGGCTGAAGAGCTCGGCGACCGCCACCCTCGCCGTTGGGGCGAGGCCCGCCACGAGGACGGTTGGGGCGGTGACGTTGGTCAACGTGCCGTAGATGCACTGATCGTACCGTCGATCACGAGGCGGCGGGGAACCACGATTCGAGCCAGCCGACCTCGCCGGTGGCCGGCGATGCAGCGGCCGCACGCGACACCCGAGCAGCGCCCGGACCCAGCAGCGGCGCGTGGTGCACGGCGTGGAGGTGGGCGTCGGTGACCACGAGGCCGCGCTCGTCGCGCGGCAGGACCGAGCCGTGCTCCTCGACGACCGTCGCGGTTGGGTCGCCGGGCGTGGCGCGCCAGCACCTGCTCGTCGCCCGGGGCACTCCCCATGCGTGCCACCGCACACCGGGCCAGCCGTCGGCGGTGACGGTCTCGTGGTGGTCGCCGGTGCCGATCAGCACGTCGCCATAGGTGCGGCCCCAACGCACGTAGCCGGTGTCGATGGTCAGCTCGCGGCCGCCGTCGTCCTCCCACTCCTGCTCCAGGCAGAGGCCGTCCTTGCCACCCCGCTCGTGACCCCACGCATCGTGCTCATCGCCGCATGCAAACTCGACCGCCCAGCTCTCCAGCCCGACCGACCAATGGGTGAACGCGTCCTCGCACGTGATCGACGCCCACAGCGAGCCGCGGGTTTCGAGGCCCCGCGCCCAGCTGGGCCGGTCGACCTCGTCGTCGCGCACCAGCAGGTAGGGGCGGTCGGTGCCGACCATCGCCGACCACCACGTCGCGGGCCCCGTCGGCGGCAACAGCAGCCGCGAGAACCCAGCCATCGACGCGTCAGGCGAGATCCAGTCGAAGCCCCACCACTCGAGCGAGGCGGCGCCGCCGACTCGCGCCGCCGATGGGTGCGGACGTTCGTCGGCATCGGTGAACGGCTGCACCAGGTGGGTCTACAGCCCGAAGAGCTTGACCGCGTTGTCGCCGAGAACGGCGGAGCGGCGCTCCGCGGTGAGCGGCGCGAGGGAGGCGCGGATGCGGTCGGCGGCGTCCATGGTCGAGTCGATGTGAGGGAAGTCCGATCCCCACAGGATGCGGTCACCGCCGACGAGGTCCAACTGGGAGCCGATGGTGCGCTCGTCGGGCTCCGCCACATACCAGACCCGCTCTGACATATACGTGCTCGGCTTCTCCTTCAGCGGAGACATCCAGCCCAGGTGCTCGTACTTCTGGTCGAGTCGATCCATGATGAATCCTGCCCAGCCGCAGCCCGCCTCGACGCAGATGACCTTGAGGTCCGGAACTCGATCGAACACGCCATCGCACACCAACGTGGCCAGCGTCGGGATGATCTGTACTGCTGCACCCAATGAGAAGGCGAAGGTCAGGGCCAGCGGCGTGAACGTCTCCGGGGTGTACCAGCCGGACAATGGCTGCATACCGGAGCCGCCGAAGCGGACCACGACGTGCAGGCACAACGGGATGTTGGCCTCGGCGAGGGTGGCCCACACTGGGTCGAACACCCTGTCACCGGGCCGGCGTCCGCCTTGGGTCTCGGGTGCGATGAATGCGGCGGAGAAGCCCTCGGCCACGATCCGGCGAGCCTCGGCCAGCGCAAGCCCCGGGTCGGCCAGATCGAGGTGGGCTACGGGCAGCACCCGGCCGTCACACTCCGCAGCGAACCCCACCATCCAGCGGTTGTAGGCCCGCACGTGTGCCGCCGCGAGCAGGGGGTCCTCAAGGGTCCACAGGATGCCGAGCGTCGGGAAGACGAGCGTCTTGTCGACACCCCATTCGTCGAGGAGGGCGAGCCGCGCCGCCGGTTGGTTGCTGGCCGGCAGGCAACCGTCCTCGTAGCGGATGTCAGGGTCGACGAACAGCCGGGTGCGGTCGACATGGCTGCCTCCGAGTCCGGCAAGGTTCTTGGCGAGCACGACGGTGTCGTCGTCGATGAGCAGCGTCTCGACGCCGTCGACAAAGCGGCGGCGCAGCGCCTTGTCGCGGTAGCGCGGCTCGATGTGCGTCTCCCACAGGTCGATCGGCTCCATCACATGGGTGTCGCAGTCGATCACCGTCTCGCGTTCGACGCTCGTGTCGTTTGCTCCCCTGACGGCATCCATCTCTGAAATCTGACACGCGCGTCAGGTTTGCGTCAACGGCTCCCGCAGCATGAGCGTTGCCGAGGACCTCAGGCGTGCTAGAAACCGACCTGAGCACAACGTCAGGTCGGCATGACCCAGACGATGAGCGCCGGCTCCAACGGGGGAGGCCGGCTCCGCACCGGAGAGATCGCACGATGCCGCCGACCACCGAAGAACGAGAGGTTCGCCCGGCGACTCGCCGCGAGGGGGACGAGGAGAAGCCGCTCGGCCCGAAGGCGGCGCGCACCCGGGCGCAGATCCTCAACGCCGCGCAGTCGGCGTTCATCGAGCTCGGCTACCAGCGCACGACGGTTGGCGAGGTGGCGGCGCGGGCCGGGATCAGCCTTGGCGCGGTGTACCAGTACTTCCGCGACCGCGGCGATCTGATGGGTGCGCTCGTCACGACGAGCGTCGGACAGATGCAGCACCGCGACGATCCCACCTGGCGCGTCGAGGAGGGCCACGCCGGCCTGTGGCGCGTGCTCCACGGCTTCGTCGTGCACTACATGAGCATCGCTCCGATGGCCGCCCTGTGGGAAGAGGTCACCCACGTCGACCCAGACATGGCCGCGCTGCGCCGCCGCTATGGCCACGCCTTCACGGGCGCCGTCGAGGCAGAGCTGCGTCGCGCCGCCGCCTGCGGCCTGCTCGATCACGATCTCGACGCGGCGCTCACCGCCGTCGCCCTCACCGGCATGGTCGACCGCTACTGCTACGTCACCTACATCTTCGATCCACCGACGGTTCTCCCCACTGCGGAGGCCTCGGCTGACGTGCTCACTGCACTGTGGGCCAAGGCCGTCGGACTGACCTCCACCCCCAGCGAAGCGAGCGCACGATGATCACGCCAGGCGACGAATACCCGCTGCACCTCTCATCGCGTCCGGTACGCGACTCTGGCACCGACCGCAACCTCTACGACCGCTTCTTCTTCAACGCCTACTCGCGCGACCTGCAAACCTACGTCGCCGTTGCGCTCGGCCAGTATCCGGGCCGAAACGTCATGGACGCGGCCATCGCCGTCGTCGGACTGCGGGCCGATGGCTCACGCGTGCAGCACAACCTTCGCGCCTCGCGCATCCTCGGGCACGACCGGCTGGCCACCGAGGTGGGCCCGATCCGGGTTGAGATCCTCGAACCCCTGCACCGCTTGCGGGTCGTCGTGGCGGACGAGGCGTCCGGCATGCACGCCGACCTCACGTTCACGTCTCGATCTGCTCCGTTCGAGGAACCCCACTACCGCTGGCAGGTGGGTCATCGGGTGCTGTTCGACATCACCCGCATGACCCAGAACGGCTCGTGGTCTGGTTTCATCGAGGCCCCAGAGATCGGCAGGGTCGAGGTCGACGACACGGCATGGTGGGGCACCCGTGATCGCAGCTGGGGCATCCGCCCGGTCGGCGAGACCGAGGCGCAGGGCGCGCCGGAGCACGGCCAGATCCCCGGCTTCTACTGGTTGTGGGCGCCGATGGTGTTCGAGGACGCCGGCTACCTCTTCGACGTCAACGAGATGCCAGACGGACGGCGGTGGCACGAGTCGGCCATGGCGGTGACGACGGGCGGCACGATCGATGATGTGGCCATGGGGACCCACACCTACGACATGCCGTACACCCCTGGCACGCGCCATGCCGCGGGCTTCACCTGTCGTCTCGACCTCCCCAAGCCGTGGGGTGTTGTCGACCTCGAGATCCAGCCGCAGTACCCCTTCCTCATGCAGGGCATCGGCTACACCCACCCCACGTGGGGCCACGGCACGTTCCACGGAGCCCTCGCCACCGAGCACGACAGCTACGACATCGCTGATGCCGACGGCACCGTCGTGGTCGACGAGCGCCAGTACGTCCACCAGCACATCCAAGCGTTGTCGAAGGTTCGCCGGGGCGACGGTGCCGAAGGCGTCGGCATCCTCGAGCAGCTCATCATCGGCCCCCACGCCCCGAGCGGCCTCAAGGGCCTCCTCGACTTCCCCAGTTGAAGTCCGTTTACCTCATGCCCTCCCTTCGCACCGCTGGGCCCGGCGAGCTCCCCCTCGGCCCCGGCGCCGCCCTCGTCCCGATGTGGCGCGACCCCGCCACTTAGCCGCACTCCAGTTAGTCTAACTCGAGTTTGGCTATCTGCTACGATCTCCTTCCGTGGACCGCCCGGAGGATCTCTTCGATCGGGAGCAGGCGTGGAGCGACCTCGCGCGGTTCGCATCGGACCCGATGCCGGGTGTCCGCCTCGGCGTGGTCTACGGCCGACGACGGCAGGGCAAGAGCTTCCTGCTCCGGCGCCTCGCGAGGGGCGTGGATGGGCTATACACGATGGCGCTCGAGCATGAACGGCGGCCAGCGTTGGACCGGTTCGCCGATGACCTCGCATCGAAGCGAAGCATGGCGGTCGGCACATTGCGATTCGACCGATGGGAGACCGCACTCGCCGAGGCGGTCCGCGGCGGTGGACTCGTCGTCATCGACGAGCTGCCCTACCTGCTCCGCCACTCTCCTGAGCTGCCGTCGATCCTCCAGGCGCTGCACGACGATCATCGCACCGGTCCGCCCACCGGGATCATCCTCTGCGGGTCAGCGTTCTCGGTGATGAGCGACCTGCTCTCCGGAGCAAAGGCACTGCGCGGGCGAGCGATCCTCGACCTCTTGCTGGGCCCCTTCGATCCGCGCACAGCACGCCGCTATTGGGGGATCGAGGACCCCGAGGTGGCGTTCATCGCACACGCTCTGGTCGGCGGCACCCCCGGCTACCGCGACCTCATCCGCACCACGCCGCCGCAACGGGTTCGCGACGTCGGACGGTGGCTGGCAACCTCGCTGCTCGATCCCTCCCACGCGCTGTTCAGGGAGGCCGACTATCTCCTCCGAGAGGACCCGCGGGTCACCGACCGCGGCATGTACCACGCAGTCCTCGCCGCGATCGCCGGAGGAGCCCGAACGCCGACCGTGCTCGGCCAGCGCATCGGCCGCGACGCCCGTGCGCTCGCACATCCGCTCGACGTGCTGACCTCTGCGGGCTTCGTCACCGCAGATGCCGATGCGTTCTCCGAGCGCAAGCCGAGCTACCGCGTCGTCGATCCCGTGCTGCGCTTCGACGAGGTGGTGATCCGACCACACACGGCCGACCTTGAGGAACGCAACGCTGAAGCGGTGTGGGCGCGCGCCGCGCCCGCCGTCGCGTCGGCGATCTACGGCCCGCACTTCGAGGAGCTCGCCCGGATCTGGACGAGGACGACCGCGTCTTCAGTGCTCGGCGTCCCGATCGGGCCGGTCGCCCCTGCCAGCATCAACGACGCCAGCCAGCGCACGCAGCTGCAGGTCGACGTCGTTGCGCTCGAACGCGGCGCCCGCGCCCCGAGCCGGAGCGCACGCGTCCTGCTCATCGGTGAGGCGAAGGCCAGCGAGCGAGCAAGAACGATGGCGGACGTCGAACGCCTGCGTCGCGCGCGCGACCTCCTCGTCACTGCGGGGATCGACGCCAGCCGGGCGCGTCTCGCGCTGTTCGGTCGTGCAGGGTTCAGTCCCGACCTCCACCGGACCGCAGCCGCAGACGGAACACTCCTCGTGGACCTCGCAATGATGTACACCGAGAGTTGAGAGCTCTGTCGCGATGGGCTCGTCACCCGAGCGGGTGCCAATCGTCAGTCCGGTAGGTGGCACCCTCGATCGCGAACGTGCCATCTGGAGCGGTGACCACGATCGAGTCGACGATGATGTCTGCGCCCGCGCGTCGACTGCCGAGCAGCACGATGCGATCGCCGGGCTCTGGAACCTCGAGCGATGGCCAGTAGCTGCCGGGATGGCCAGGTTCGCCGCCGTCGGTGCGAGCTCCGAGCAACACGAGCGTGCGACACCGCCCGCTCGTCCCGATCGCGATCCGATCTATGACCACCGCGATCGTGACGTTGGTGCGCACACCTGACGCGTCGGCGGCGGCGTTGCGCGGGTCACCGAGGTCGAGCGCCGCCGGCGGTTGCAGCCCATCGCCGGTGACGCGGCGAGTCCCGCTGACCTGGGCGACGACGCCCGTCGCTCTGAGGTCGGACCCCAACGCTCGGCCCGCGGCGCCCGAGACGGCGCTGAGGAACGACACCGGCTGATCCCGCCGCAGCGCCTCGGGCAACGCGCACGTCGGGTCGGTGCTGGCCGCCCGCAGCCGACCGGGCGCAGGCCGCGTCTCGTACGCAGCTACCCCCAGGAACGCCGCGACGCACCCGATGCCGATGAGCAGCCGACGTCGGCCCCCGATCACCTGAGGTGGGTGGCGACCTTGGCCCACCGCTCGGGCGTCTCGAGGGGTCGTCCGTCACGGGTGTTGGTCGCAGCCACGGCGCTGACTCTGCCCGATCGCGCGCCGCAGCGCCGTGCAGGTCGGTCCATCTGCCAGCATT
>JAYUDU010000397.1:0-4122 GCA_043739605.1 Acidimicrobiales bacterium
CCGGCAACCCGCTGGCACTGGGCGTGGTCCTCGCGAAGTTGAACGACGACGAGCGTCGCGGCGCGAGCCCGCTGCCTGATCCGCTTCCCGTTGCCGACGTCATCGCCGCCGCCCTCCGCCACCGGCTTCAGGCGCTTCCGGCAGCGACCCAGCTCGCTCTCGTCGTGCTCGCCGCCGACACCGCGTCGTCGTCGACCACCGTCGGCGTCGCGTTGGCACTGCTGGGCGGGAGCCTCATCGACCTCGACGCCGCGGAGGACGGGGCGGTCATCTCGGTCAGCGGCGGCAGGCTGGCCTTCACCAACCCCCTGCTGCGGGCGACTGCGCTGGGGATGGCGTCGGCATCCCAGCGACGCGATGCCCACCGTGCCCTCGCCGCGGCGCACGATCTAGCTGGCGAACCAGAACCCAGAGCCTGGCAGCTCGCCGCCGCTGCGGCCGGCCCCGATGATTCCGCCGCAGATGCCCTCGCAGAGGTCGCCCAGCACGCCCTTCGCCGCGGCGCGACCGCGGTCGCGGCTGACGGCTTCCTCACGGCCGCGCACCTGTCCACAACACCCGCACTTCGTGTCGCGCGCCTGGCGGCGGCCGGCCGCGCAGCATGGGTCCTCGGCCGGGTCGATGAGGCGACCCGCACGCTCAACGAAGCACTGGACGCCGCGCAGACCCGCACCGAACAGGCCGACATCGAGCTGCTCCTCGGGCTGATCGAGCTGTGGGCGCGAGGTCCGCGCATCGCCCGCGATCGGTTCCTGGCGGCCATCGACCCGGGGCGTACGCAGCGACGGGGGACGGCTGCGACGGTCGAGCACGCCGACCCCAACATCGCGGCGAGGTTGCTTGGCCATGCCGCCGCCACCGCCATGGTGTCTGGCGATGTGCGCGGCACGCTGCACCTCGCCCGTCGCGCCGCCACACTCGCAACCAGCGATGACCCCGCCGCCACCATCCAAGCAACCCTGACCCTTGGGTACCTTGAGACTCACGCTGGCGAACCCGGCGGCATCTCTCGCCTTGAACCCATCATCCAGATGGCCAGCGCGCTTGCCGAGAGCGACGATCCGGACGTGGTGGGGTTTCTCGGCCTCGTCGGAATGTGCCTGATCGAGGCGGAACGGCTGGAAGAGGCCGAGCCATTTCTCGTCGCCGTGGTGCGGCGCTCTCGCAGCGAGGGGGCCTCTGCGAGCGGTGCGATGGCTTCGGCGATCCTCGCCGAGAAGCACTGGCGAACGGGCAATTGGCTCGAGGCTGCACACCTCGCATCCACCGCCGTGGTCCCCGGAGCGACCCTTCCCGTCAACCGCGCCTGGGCGACGGCATTCCTCGCCCACCTCGATGCTGGCGCCGGGCGGGCACAGGCGTGTCGCCAACGTGCCGCGGCGGCGGTGCGTGAGGGCGGAGCCACCGAGGCCGGGGTTGCGCTCATCTGGGCCGGCCACGCCATGGGCCTGCTCGAGATCGGATCGGGCCGCTGGCCTCATGCTGCTCGCCAGCTGGACAGGGTCGCCGCGCTCACCGAGGCCCTCGGTCGTCACCTTCCCGGCGCGGTGTGGTGGCAGGGCGACCACATCGAGGCGCTCGCCCGCGCCGAGAGGCACGACGACGCTCACCGCGCACTTGCCCGTCTCGATGCGGAGCGCACGGCCACGACGCAACGGTGGCCCGCCTGCGTCGCCGCGAGGGGCAGAGCCCTGTTGACGAGCGACCTCGATGAGGCGGTGGCCGAGCTGACCCGCTCGATCGAGCTGGCCGAGGCGATCCCCGCCCCGTTCGAGGCGGCACGGTCGCGGTTGCTCCGGGGCGAGCGCCTGCTCGGGCACGATGGGGCGGCGGTCGACGATCTCCGCGATGCCCTCAGCGCCTTCGATCGCCTCGGCGCGTCGGCGTTCGCAGACCGGACGCGGGTGCTGCTGGGTGAACCGGTCGCGGCGCGTGCGACGACTGACCTTGCCGACCTCCTCACGCCGGCAGAGCTGCGGGTGGCCCTCGCCGTGGCGAGGGGAGCAACCAACCGCGAGGTCGCCGCCGACCTGTTCGTCAGCAACAAGACCATCGACTACCACTTGCAGAACGTGTACCGGAAGCTAAGTCTGCGATCTCGCACCGAGCTCGCTCTCCGGGTGGCGCAAGCGACGGCGACCTAGTCCGCTGGTGCTGTCGGAGGTGACGGGTCCCGGGTGCCGGTGAAGTTCGGGCTCACGTTCGGAGCACGTAGATGACAGGCTCGAGCTTGCCGAGAAGTATGAATGTCTCCCAATGAAGGTTCGCCTCGATCGATGCTGCCCGGTGGCGTATTGGGCACTTCGTGGATGATGCCGCGGTGTACTCGGATGCGATCTTGGAGCCCGGCGGCCTGCACGGCAGCGTTTGCGCGCTCGACGTGGATCTCCACGGGCTCGACGCCGATCGCCGTTGTTCGAGGATTCGCCTGGACCAGCCGGATGAGGTGGTGGCCGTCCCGGCACCCGGCATCGAGGATCACGGCGTCGCCGGCTGGGAGCAGCGTCGCGGCCAGTTCGTGCAGCGTGTCGGGACCGCGCGGTTCGAGGCTCTCGTCGAGTCGGGCGTAGACCTCCCAAGTGGTTGGTCCATAGATCGTCGTCATTCGGTCGAGGTTGCTCGGTCCCATGGGCTACGCCTCGTCGTCCGCGAACTGCCGCGCTGCGTGGCAGTCGTAGTCCATGTCGTAGATCCGCTTGAGATCCACGATCGCGGCGAGCGCGCGTATGCCGTGCGGGCTTGCCGAGGCCTCGCCTTCCTGCCCGGGGACGGGCTCGAAGGAGTGGAGGACGATCTTCTCCAGAAGTTGTCCAAGGGTGACCCCTTCGAACTCCGCCAACCCCTTGAGCACCTTCACCATGCGCTTCTCGACGCGCACGCCGAGCTGCACGCGCTCGACATCGAGATCGGCGTTCTTCGACTTGGACTCGTCCACAGGCAGATCCTACCTTGGGACCAAGGGACTACGGGACGAGATCCTGGAGAGCCAAGCCGTGGAAACGCCAAACGTCTCGACGAACGTCACCAACAGCCGCCACCTCCACCCAGCGGGTCGGGCCGCGCCGCTTCGCGAGCGCGTGCTCGGTCACGCGGACCTGGACTGGTGGATGTCGAACACTTGCCGGACCTCGGTCCCACGACTGGTGCGTCGCCGAGGCCGGAGCCGCAGCGGGTGCAGCAGACCGGTGGATGCAAACGACGTTCGTCAGGCTCGTCAACGGGTTCAAGTCGGCGACCCGGCGTGCCGGGCTGTTTGCCCTTCGGTCGGCCCGCGGCCTGCTGCTCGGCCCGCCGTAGAGACCGGGCCCGTGCGGAGCGTGACCCATCACGCGAGCGCGGCAACGACGAATTGTTCGAGTTCCGACCGAGCTCAGCCACCCGCAAGCGGAGCGCCGCGTTGTCCGCACGCAGGAGCCCGTTCTCCGCGGCCAGAGCCTCGACCGCGCTTCCAACACGGCAAGCCGAGCGAGCAACTCCTCCATACCAACATGTCTGCGAACGACCCCCCGGTACCTGCACGCCAACCGAGAACGCCTGCCAGCCTCAGCCGACCCCTGAACGGTTGCCCCCCACCGTCGTCGCCTCTCCCTCTCGCCCACGGGTGACGTAGCGCTTGGGTCGGTGGCTGATTCTGGTCAGGGCGGGCAGGCCGACCCGACTGACCGATGCTCCACCGCCGCAGGCGCTGGCCGTGGGCGGTCGGGATCTGGTCACCAACCGCATCCCGGCCCCGTGGACTTCGCCGAGGCGGCGACCGGCGAGCGTTGGGTTTTGGTGAGGCGGTTTCAGGTCACGGATGGCGGTGTTCGACCAACATCGCGGGCACGAGTGGGTGAGTGAAATGGGCACCAGTCCGCACCCCACAAGTTATCCTCTTCAACAGCGAGAAATGTCTAATAGGGGCTTGATATGTATCACCTGATAATCGAGAGTCGAACTCATGTTCTCCCTGAGTGCCACCGATGTGGCATCCGCCATGCGCACACTCGTGGGTGCATTGGATGCGTCATTGCTGATCCCCCGTCAGGCGGTCGAGTTGGCTGAGGCGTTCGGATCGATCGCTCGTATGAGCACCTCAGCAGTCACATTGTTGGCCGACACCGCCGGCGGTTCCGCAGCGTG
>JAYUDU010000398.1:0-10277 GCA_043739605.1 Acidimicrobiales bacterium
CCTTCGCCGGTACCCTCGTCTGAGGGCGGCTCGGGGCGAGGCGAGGGCGTTCGGCCGGAGCGGCGGGCTAGGGTTTCGCCCCGTTGTGAACCTATGCACGTGGACCTTCCGTCGGCGCGCCCCACGAATGGCCTCCGTGGCTGGGATTCTCGTGGCGGTCGTGGCTCTTGTCGCGCCTCAACAGGCGCTGGCCGACCAGCTCTCCGACAAGCGAGCACAGGCTCGGGCTTTGGCCGCCAAGCTCGCCGCGAACGGCGACCGCATCTCTCAGCTGGCCGAAGACCTCGACGCGGCCACCATCAGCGTCGCCTCGCTGCAAACCAAGCAGGAGGCCGCGACGCGCGACCTGGCACGCATCGAGACGGCAACTGCGAGCGCCCGCGGCGCACTGCGGGACCAGGCACTCACCGTCTACGCCCGCAGCGGCGTCGACGTCGGCGCCGGAGGCCCCTCGGGCCGACACTCGACCGACAAGCTCGACGGCCTGCTCCGCCACGAATACACGCAGTCGCTCCAGGCCAAGCAGGTGGGAGCACTCGACAAGATGCGCGCCCAACTGCTCGAGCTGCGCGACGCCCGCGCCGCCGTCCAGGCCGCCACCGCACGCGCCGCGGCGGCGCTGCAGTCGGTCAAGACCGCCCAAGCAGCCGCAGAGAAGGCTTCGACCGAACAAGAGGCCACCCTCGCCCAAGTCAAGGGCGACCTCGCCGACCTCGTCGCCCAAGAACAGACCAGACAGGCCGCCGACGACGCTCGCAAGGTGCAGGAGCAGCTGGCTAAGCGCACGTTGAAGATCAACCAGGTGCCTGCCGACACCGCCGATCCCACGCCTGGCGGCCCCGCCAAGAAGACGAACAAGGCCGCTCCGGTCCTCAACCTCGGCCCTCCGCCGGCCTCGGCGCCCGGAGCGGCCTCGGCCGTAGCGGAGGCTCGCCGTCAGATCGGCAAGCCGTACAGCTGGGGCGCGGCTGGGCCCGGCAGCTTCGACTGCTCCGGCTTGACGATGTGGGCATGGCGGGCCGGTGGCAAGAGCCTCCCCCATTCCTCCCGGGCGCAGTACTCCTCCACGACGCACGTGTCGGCCGCCGATGTACAGATCGGCGACCTCATGTTCTTCGGCAACCCGATCCACCACGTCGGCCTCTACTCCGGCGGGGGCAACATGGTCGACGCTCCGCACTCTGGCGCGTACGTCCGCGAGGTGCCGGCGTTCCGCAGCGACCTCGTCGGCATCGGCCGCCCCTGAGCGTCATGCGGCTGGCCGCGCCCGCCCGCCTCAGCGCTCACCCCACGCTGGCACTGGTGGCCATCGCTGACACCGGCAACGATCGCGTCGTCATCGCTGGCCTCGACGGCTGCGTGCTCGGCGTGATCGAAGACGTCGCTCGCCCCTACGGGGTGCGGTTCACCACGAACGGAGCCATCGTGTGCGAGGCCGCACGGGCTCGGGTCGTGCACGTCGGCCTCGACTACGTCGCTCCCAGCGGCCGCCTGCTCGTTGACTCCGGCCCGCGGACCGTCGTCATCGATGGGCTCGCGGCCCCGACGGACTGCGTACTCGAAGCTGACGGCACCGTCCTCGTCGCCAATCCCGCAGGCCCAACCATCGTCGCAGTCGATGCCAACGGCGACACGACCGTGGTCGCGGGCAGCCCGGGCCGTGCCGCCCACGTCGACGGCCCGCCCCGCGCGTCGCGCACCGTTGGACCCGTCGGCCTGGCCGCCGCGCCGCAGGGCACCTTCGTCGTCGACAGAGACGCACACGCGCTCCGGATCCTGAGCCCAACCCGGCTGCTCGCCACCCTCATCGGCCGGGGCCCAGCACATCCAGGCTTTGCCGATGGGCCGGTCGCCACGGCCAGCTTTCAGCATCCGTCCGGCGTCGTCGCCGCACCCGACGGGGCCTCCGCGTACATCGCCGACACCGGGAACGACGCACTGCGCTTGTGGTCGGGCGTCGATGGCGAGGTCATGACGGTGCCCCTGCCGCTCGGCGCCCTGGCTGCGCCCAGCGACCTTGACCTGCTGCCCGACGGCAGGCTCATCGTCGCCGATACAGGCCATGACCGTGTCGTCATCGTCGATCTGCGGCGAGGCGCGGTCGAGACCTTGGTGCTCGAAGACTCGCGATGAGCCGGACGCGCAAGGCGATGGGGCCGGGAAGCACGCTGGTCATCGCCGCGCCCCGACTCGACGACGCCGCGCTCTCCGTGGTCGCGTCAAGCGCTGTTGCCGAGGACGCCGACCTCGACGGCGCGCTCATCGAGGCCATCGATCTCTCGGGCCGCCGCATGTCCGGCGTCGCACTTCGACGGTGCGTGCTGCGGTCGTGCGCGCTCACAGGCTCGCGGTGGCAGAGCGGCAGCCTCGTCGATGTGCGCTTCGAGGGATGCGAGCTGTCGGGCGCGGTGTTCGCCGGGACCGAGCTTCGCCGCGTGGTCATCAGCGGCGGGCGGGCGCGAGGGCTCGTGTTCGACGCGGTGCAGGCGTCGGACATCTCACTGCTCGACGTGACGGCGCCGACCCTCGCCATCGTGGAGTCCACCGTCGAGCGGTTGCTCGCCCGGGGCTGTGATCTCACAGAGGCCGGCGTGCACGGCTCCACCATCGATCGGAGCGTCCTCATGGACTGCGACGCGACGGGCTTCGACGTCGGCGGAGGCAGGTTGGCGGCGCGCATCACCGGCACCCGGCTCGTCGGCCTCAGGGGCGTCGCCGGACTCGCCAGCTCTGCCATCGACCACGCCGGTCGCCTCGATCTCGTGGACGCATTGGCCGCTCACCTCGGCATCACCGCGACCGTCGAGCACACCGACCCCTGAGGACCTGCCAGGCTTTGTGCGTGCGTGCCGTGTGCTTCTCCCCCGATGGGACCATCTCCGTCGAAGACCGCCCCGATCCCCAGCCGGGCGCAGGCGAGGTGCTCGTCGCCGTGCGCTCCGCCGGGCTCAACGCGGCCGACCTGCTCCAGGCCAAGGGCTTCTACCCGGCGCCGGCGGGTTCACCTGCGGACATCCTCGGAATGGAGCTGGCCGGCGAGGTCACAGCCCTCGGCGCAGGCGCGACGCGGTTCTGTGTCGGCGACCGGGTGATGGCCGTTGTCGGCGGCGGCGCCCAGGCCGAGCTGTGCGTGGTCCACGAACGCTGCCTGATGCCGGTGCCGGACGGCGTATCGTGGGTCGCAGCCGGGGGGTTTCCCGAAGCCGCGCTGACCGCCGTGGACGCGCTGTTCTCCCAATGCCACCTGGCGATGGGCGAACGGTTGTTGGTCCAGGGTGCCGCAGGCGGCGTTGGCAGCATCGCGGTGCAGCTTGGCAGCGGCGCGGGCGCGTCGGTCGTCGCGTCGGTGCGCTCAGCCGAGCGACGTGCGGGCGTGGCCGCGCTCGCCCCCAACATCGTGGCCATCGACCCGGCCGAGGTGGCCGCGCACGGCCCCTACGACGTCATCCTCGAGCTGGTTGGCGGCCCGAACCTCGCCACCGACCTTGCCTCGCTGGCCATGGGCGGACGCATCTGCGTCATCGGTGTCGGCGCGGGCGCCAAGGCCGACATCAACCTCCTCGCGCTGATGGCGGTGCGCGGCAGCATCCACGCATCGACGCTCCGGGCTCGTCCGTTGGAAGGCAAGGCGGCGGTGTCGCGGCTGGTCGAGCAGCGAGCCGTGCCCCTCCTGGGCGACGGCCGGATACGTGTGCCCGCCTCCGCCACGTTCGACATCTCAGAGGCACCCGCGGCCTACGCAGCGTTCGCCGCCGGCACCAAGCTTGGCAAGGTCGTGCTCACCACCTGAGCGCAGCACTACCGTTCGTCGACGATGGCTGCATCACTCGACGAACTGCTCGCCCGCCTCAAGGCCGAGATCGAGGAAGCGGAGCATGGCGACGTCGACAAGGCAGAGCTCGCACGCTTGGCCTCAGCGGTCGAGCGACGCATCGCCGCCGACGCCGATGACGGCAGCCTCACCAGCCGCCTACGGGACGCGTCGAGCCGCTTCGAGGCGTCCCACCCCGACCTGGCGGGCTTCCTCCGCACGGCAACCGAACAGCTCAGCGGGCTCGGGCTGTAGGCGGGGGCGGCTCCGCCTCCGAACCTCGCGGGCCGCGACTGCGTTTCAGCCGGCGAGGGCGACCAGCGAGAGGGCGGCGTCTTCGACGATGAAGCCGGGATCGCTGAGGCGGGGATCGCTGGCGCGGGGATCGCTGAGGCGGGCGACGATCAGGCGGCGAAGGGCGAGGATCGATTCGATGCGCTCGACCTCCGCGGCCGCGAACCGGTCGCCTGCTGGCCGAGCGACGAACGCAACCCGGGACGGGTCGAGGCGGGCATCAGATGCGGCGAGAAGCCAGACGTCGTCGGTGGGTTGGGGGCCAAGACGGGCCGGGGCGGCGTTGGTTCGCAAGGCAACGGGCTTGCCGCGCTCGAGCGCGAGGCGGCCTGCCTCGACGGTGCGGGCCTGGTCCGCCGTTGCCAACCACACTGCGGCGGTGCCGCACATCTCGGCCACGGCCCGCTCTGTCTCGTCGTCTGCGGCGCGCACGCCCCCGGCCTCGCTCGCCGCCAGCATCGCGGCAGCCCACCGCACGCACCGCACGATCGGATCGACCACCGCAGCACCGGGCGTTGCTCCGAGGAGGACCCCGGCTCCGGCCTCTGCGAACAGGCGTCCCAGGCGGGGCAGATCCAGCTCGTCGGGCAGGTCGACGAGCAGCTCATCGACGGCATGGTTCGCGTCGACCTCCTGCACGTCGATGGCGATGAGGTTCCCGCCGACCTCGCCAAGCACCCGTCCGAGGAGCCCGAGGGCGCCGGGGACGTCGGGCACCTCCACCCGCAGCCGAGCCCGATAGGTCATGTGATCAGGCTACGGGCGCTCCATTTCCACTCGGTTTCAGACGGGTGAAGCGATGCCTCACTCGGCGCGGGTGCTGACCGTCTCAGATGGCTGTCCAGCCACCGTCGATCACCAGCGTGCTGCCGGTCATGTAGCTGCCGGCGTCGGTGGCCAGGAGCAGCAGGGCGCCATCGAGCTCTGCCTCAGCTCCGCCGCGCCCGAGCGGCGTGCGCCGGCGAAGGAACTTCAGGCCGAACTCGTTGTTGAACAGGTCGGCGGTGATGTCGGTCGGGAAGAACCCGGGAGCGAGCGCATTGACACGGATGCCCTGGCGGGCCCACTGGGCCGCCAGCTCGCGGGTGAGGTTGACGAGCCCCGCCTTCGACGTCTGGTAGGCGGCTTGGGGGGTCTGGCCGATGCCGACGAGCCCCATGATCGACGACACGTTCACGATCACCCCCGAGGCCGCCGGCAGCATCGCCTTCTTGGCGCACAGCGACGACAACAGGAACGGAGCGTCGAGGTTCACCGCCATGACGCGCCTCCACTCTTCGATGGATTGGTCCTCCGCAGGCGTCATGGGGTCGCTGGTGCCGGCGTTGTTGATGAGCACATCGATGCGACCGAAGCGTTCCAGTGCGGCGTCGACCAACGCCTCGCACGCCGCCGGGTCAGCCACGTCCGCGGCGACCCAATGGGCACTGCCGGGCCGCTCCGCTTCCAGCTCCGCTGCGAGCGAGTCGAGGCGATCGATGCGGCGTGCCGCCAGCACCACGTTGGCTCCGACGGCATGGAGCACGCGCGCGAAGCGGTCGCCGAAGCCGGACGACGCGCCGGTGATGACCACCGTGCGGCCGTCCATGCGGAACCGGGCGAGCGGGTCGAGCGCCACGCCTACCGCCCCAAGAAGGTGGCCGGGCGCTTCTCGAGAAACGAAGTGAAACCCTCGACGAAGTCCTTCGTCTGGAACAGCGGGAGCAGCTGCAAGAAGACGCGCTGGACGTGGTCGTCGAAGCCCTCGTCGGCGCCGGCGCGCAGCATCCGCTTGGTCGCCCTGACGGCGAGCGGTGCGTTGGCGGCAATGGACGCGGCGAGGCGCTGGGTGGCGCCGGCCAGCTCGAGGTCAGGGTGGACCGAGTTGACCAGGCCGAGGTCGAGGCACTCCTTGGCGCTGAGCGTGGCACCGGTGAAGCAGATCTCGGCGGCCTTGGCGTAGCCAACGAGCCGCGGCAGCAGCCAGGTGCCACCGGACTCGGGAAGGATGCCGCGCTTGGTGAAGGCAGCGGCGATCTTCGAGGATTCTGCGGCGATGCGGATGTCGCAGCCGAGCGCCAGGTCCATCCCGTACCCAGCCGCTGGCCCGTTGAGCATGCAGATGGTGGGCACGTCGATGTTGTGCAGCACCGTCGGAGGCGCGGTCCGCAGGTCCAGCTCGCCCTTGCGCGGCGTGACGCCGAGGCCGGCGCCCGATGACTGCTCCGCCAGATCGAGACCAGCGCAGAACCCACGCCCCGCGCCCGTCAGCACGACCACCCGCACGCTCTGGTCGTTGTCGGCCTCGATGAGCCGGGCCGACAGCGCGTCGAGCATCGGCCCACTGATGGTGTTGAGCCGCTCCGGGCGGTTCAGCGTGATGATCGCGATGCCCTCCTCGACTGCGTACAGCACCTGGTCGGTGTCGGTGGGGTCCTTGCGGTCAGCCATGGTGCGCACCGTAGTGACGTCGGCGTCAGCGAGCGAGCGCGCAGAAGGTGTCGATGCGCTCGCCGATGACGGCCAGGCTCGCGGCCCAGAAGGCCTCGTCGCGGATGTCGATGCCGAAGCGGGCAGCAAGGTCGGCCGCGCTGTCGAGGCCGGTCGAGGAGAGCAGGTCGTCGTAGCCCCCGCGAAACGCGTCCGGGTCCATCTGGAACCGGGCGTACAGGCCCAGGCCGAACAGCAGGCCGAAGGTGTACGGCCAGTTGTAGAAGGAGGTGCCGTAGTAGTGGCCCTTCACCGCCCACATGTAGGGGTGAGCCGTCGAGAGGTCCAGTCCATCGCCGTATGCCGCCGCCTGCGCCTCGCCCATCATGGAGCACAGGTCGCCGGCCGACAGCGTGCGACCGGCGCGCTGCTCGAACACGGCCTGCTCGAAGAGGAAGCGCGAGTGGATGTCGACGACGACCTGCGTCGACCCGGTCAAGTCGGTGTCGAGCAGTACGAGCCGGCGGGCGCGACCTTCTTCGCCATCTCCCGCGATCGCGAGGCCGGCCTCGACCAAGATGGTCTCGCAGAAGATCGATGCCGTCTCGGCCAATGCCATCGGCGTGTTGCGCTGCAATGGCGTGCGCTCACCGAGCTGCACGTTGTGATAGGCGTGGCCCAGCTCGTGGGCGAGGGTGCTGACGCTGTCAGGCGTGCCCGCAAAGTTCATGAACACCCGGCTGATGCCTCCGGTGACGCCCATGCAATAGGCCCCGCCTTGCTTCCCGGCGCGTGGACCCGCATCGACCCAGCTCTCGTCGAACGCTCGCTGGGCGAGGCCGGCCAGACTCGGGGAGTAGGTGGCGAAGGCCGCATGGACCTGGTCTTTGGCGTCTGTCCAGCCGACCTCGTTGACCGAGGCGTCGCCGATGGGTGCGAGCAGATCCCACCACTTCAAGCCACCCTCGTAGCCGAGCACCTTGGCCTTCGTCTGGAGATACAAACCGAAGCTGGGGAGCGAGGCGATGACCGCCGACTGCATCGCATCGAGGGTGGCCCGATCGACCCCGTTGGAGAACAGTGCCGGCTCCAGTCCATCCGCCCACCCCCGCCGGCGATTGAGGGCGTTCGCCTGGCCCTTGACCCCATTCATGGCTGCCGCGAGGGGCACCTCGACGCTCACCCATGCCGCGATCTCGGCCTCGTGCGCGGCGACGCGAACAGCGGGATCTGCGTCGCCCGCGAGGTTGCGGATCATCGTGACCGGCAGCTCTTCGGCGCGTCCGTCCGGGAAGGTCACGGTGCCTGTGAGGCGACCGGTCACCTCGCCGTGGAGGCGGGCCCACGCGGTGGCGCCGGTCAGGTTCATCTCGGCCGCGAGCCCCTCCTCGTCCTCGGACATCTGGTGGAGTGCTGCGGCCTCCGCCTTGCGGAGCGGGTAGGCGTGGTCGGCGGCGACGGTCGACGCGGTGACGAGAGCCTCCGCCCCCAGGCGCGCCACCCACGCCTCGAACCGGCTTCCGAGCGGGCCAAGCGCCACGGTGCCGGTCTGGAGGCGCGACAGCAGCGAGGTCGCTTTGTCGTCCCGGGCGTCGGTGGTGACATGCGAGTGCACGTAGGCAAACACCGGCCGCATGCCTTCGCGCACGCGGTTGGTCTCGGCCACAACCGCCTCGAACGACGCCACTGCGGCGCCGTCCAGCTCGACCGGCTCGCCGCCGCGCACGTCGTGCTCGTCGTAGAGGCCAACGAGACGGGTGACCTCAGCGACGAGTCGTTCGTGCGCGCCGGCCAGCTCAGGATCGTCAAGGGAGGTGAAGAAGGGGGTGACGTCCCATCGCGGGAGCTCGGTGGTGGTCATGCGACCATCATTGCCTGTGGGGCCTCCTCGATCCTCGTCCCTCGGATCCGCTCGTCCCCGGCCGGCCGCCCCGCCATCGCGCGCGAGGCTGCACGCGTGCCGCCGCTTCACGCGATCGTCTTGGGCCTGACTCAAGGCCTCACCGAGTTCCTGCCCGTCTCCTCATCAGGCCACCTCCTGCTGGTGCCCCGCCTGTTCGGGTGGAACGACTTTCACGGCGACGTCCACATCGAGAAGGCATTCGATGTTGCACTCCACATCGGCACCACCGTTGCCCTGTTGGCCTACTTCGCGAAGGACATCATCCCGCTGGCACAGGCGCTGATCGTCAGCATCCTCAAGCGCAGCGTCGTCGGACGTCGCCAGCAACTCGCGTGGCTGCTGGTGGTGTCAGCTGTTCCCGGTGCCGCGACCGGCGCCGTGCTTGAGTCGACCATCGAGCGCCACCTCGGCTCCAGCTGGCTCATCGGCACCATGCTCGCGACGTTCGGCCTCATCCTCGGCTACGCCGACCGCAGGCGAGGAACCCGCGTCATCGAAACCGAAGACGAGCCCATCGCCCAGGCAGCACCGGCCGGCTTCGCTCGACGGGACGCCATCGTCATGGGCCTGGCCCAGGCACTTGCCCTGTCTCCTGGCGTCAGCCGCTCCGGCGCCACCATCACCGCCGGGCGCCTGCTCGGCTTCGACCGCGACGCCGCGGCGCGCATCTCGTTTCTGATGTCGGTGCCGATCACCCTTGGCGCCATCGGCTTCAAGGTCGGCAAGCTCTTTGTCCTCGACGGCGGCATCCCCTCAGGGCTTGGGTCTGCCTTCGCCATCGGCATCATCACGTCCGGCATCTCCGGCTTCCTGGCCGTCGCCGGCCTGCTGCGCCTCATCCGCACCAAGAGCTTCAACGCCTTCGTCATCTACCGCGTCGTGGCCGGCGTGGCCGTCATCGCCCTCACCGCGGCAGGCGTCGGCACCCTGTAGCTGGCTTCGTCGCGGCGTGGTGGAGTTCTCGCCCTGCCGTCCCATCCCGAGCGCGCCGGGCGGCCGCGGTCTCGTGGTGTCAACGAGATGACATCGGGATCGTCTGCGACCCCCGGGCACGACGGCTCATCATCGCTCCGTCGCCGCGATGCGCGCCATGACGGCACTCACCTGCTCTGTCGTCAGCGGCAGGGCGCCGCTCGTGGGGAGGCGCTTCAGCAGATCGAGCCACGCCGGACGGCTGGCCGCGGCGGCGCGCAGGTACGGCACGGCATCATCGACACGGTCGACGGCCGCCAGCATCGCCCCCGCCCAAAAGCTCGGCTCAAGGTTGGGGCCGAACGCGTCCTGTGCCGCTGCGAACCGCTCGATCGCCTCGTCGGCTCGGCCATCGAGCACCATGCCCTCCGCTTCGAGAAGCAACGCGGTGGCTCGGTGCATCCCAAGGAGGCGACGCAGCTCTGCAAGCGGAACCACATCGTCGTCGACACGCAGATCGCACGCCGGCATCCCGACGCTGCGTCCGACTGGCGACGCGGCCGACACCACCAGCATCGCGGCCGACTGCCGACCACGCACATCGCCGCCGTTGGCCTCGGCGGCATCGAGCGCTGCGAGCAGGCGCTCTGCCAGCGCCAGGCCGCCACCCTTCGCTTTCTCATAGGCGTCCAGCATCGACGACCACACCGCGTTGTTCGACAGCATGTTTCCCTGCACCGACACCCCGTCGCCGCTGCGGTGACCACAGGCCGCGATGCACTGGTCGCCGGTGTGCGTGGCGACCCGACCGGTTGCGTCGAGCATCGCCACCTGCCGGACGGCCTGGCCGGGATCGACCGCCAACAACGCATCAAGCGCGGCACGCGGATCGAGGCCCGACCGCATGAGCGCGAGCCCCCTCGGCCCATACCCCGGCTCGACGAACGC
>JAYUDU010000399.1:0-10264 GCA_043739605.1 Acidimicrobiales bacterium
GTCGTCTGTCAACAGCTGGTACAAGACCGAGTCCGGCCACATCGCCCAGAACTGGCCGTTCACCCTGCTTGAGTACTGGCAGCGCACCCTCGAACCGAACAAGGGCGACTATTCGTTGACCGGCTCCGCCACGAGGTAGCACCACGCGCCGCGGAGCCGTTGGAAGCGGCTCCGCTCGCGCAGGACCGAGCGCAAGCCGCCGAGCTCGCACGTCGCCTCGAACTCGACGATGCCGTCGTCGTGGAACGGGCCACCCCGCTCGGTGGTGACGATGGTGAGGCCCACCCAGCGGACCATCGCGTCGAGACCGACGTCTGGCGGTCGCGTCGATTCGTGCCAGGAGCGCAACAGGTGCTCCTCGTCGCCGATGGCGAAGGCGGTGTAGCGGCTGCGCATCAGCTGCTCTGCGGTGCGCGCCGAGCGCTCGCCTCGAACGATCGGCCCGCAACACGATGCGAGCGAGGCACGACCACACGGGCATTCGGCAGACGCCGGCATCAGTGACTCAGCCGAGTGAGCGCGTACCGCCCTGCGACCCGCGAGATCGTCCCCGCCTCGTCGACCTGAGTGAACGGCGTACCGAATGACGACCACTCGAAGCGCAGCTCGACCCGACCGACCATGACGTCGTACGCGTCGAGGTACGCCGTCTTCACCGCTCCAGCCTCGGTGTACAGCGCGGTGGTCCGAGTGGCCACCCCCTGGTAGAGCGGCGGGAACGTGAGCGGCTCCCTCGAGGCGACCCGCGGCGTGCTCTGGCACGTGCAGGCGAGGTCTTCGAGCAGCGTCTCCGACCCGCACTTCACGTAGCGCGCATCGGTGATGCGCGCTGTCGTCACCTTGGCGTCGTCGGCGGTCGACTGGACGAGCGCGGTGATCACGATGTGACCTTCTTCACTTCCACCGACTGCGCGATGGAACGCCAGCTCGGTCGAGCGGCCGGCGGACCGCTGACCCGCTGCTCGCTCTGGCACACACGTGGGTCCAGAGGGCGGGATCTGCAACGTCGCGTCGGCGATCCGACCGTCCTTGAGAAGCGTCCAGCCCGACGGAAGATCGGCGATGGTCGGGGCGCCTCCTTGGAGGGCCGCCGCGTCGGCCTCAGCAGCGTCCGCCGCGGAGGTCGTCGTCGTGGTGAGGGCGCGCCCGTCTGGGCCGACCAGCTTCGGGATCCCCGTGGTGGTGGTGGGTGCGCAGCCGATGCACACGAGCAGGGCGGCGAATGCCGCGACGATTGCGACCGACCGTGTCCCCATCCGGCCCCAGGATAGGGGCCGCGACGGGATCTGTGCCCCCAACGCCGCCACGCACGACGCAGCGGGCACATCGACCCCCGTCAACCACCGCGCGTGCGGTAGTCCGAGCGGTGCCATCATCGGGCGGTGCGCTTCGTGCCCAAATCCTGGCACAACGAGACCTGGGTGTGCTCCCTACGTGGCCATCGTGCCCCGGCGGCGCACGCGGCCGTCGTCCGCAGCGAAGATCGCGAGCTTGGGGTCGAGCTCGCCGACGGTCGGCGCATGTCGCGTTGCTTGCGATGCGACAGCTGGATCGACGGGTGGCCCCCAGCCACCGGCGGCGCGGCCTACGACGTCGTCCCGCCGCTGCGTGAGCTTGAGCTGCCTCGTCGCGGCAAGCCGCTGGCCGACGCCATCCTCCTGCGCCTGATCGCGGTCAACCGCGCCGGGCACAGCCTCGTCTTCGGCATCCTCGCGATCGGCCTCATCCTCGTCGACACCAACATCGCCCACCTCAAGACATGGGCAGACGGGTGGCTCGGGCGGGCTACCAGCGCGGCGGGCACCACGACCGGCGACTCCAGCCGCGACTGGTTGGGCCGCCAGCTGCAACGCGTCGCCCAGCTGGACCGCCATGCGATCGCGGTGCTCGCCGCGACTGCGCTCGCGTACTGCATCCTCGAAGGCGTCGAAGGCGTTGGCCTGTGGCGGGAACGGAGGTGGGCGGAGTACCTCACTGCCGTGGCGACGGCAGGCTTCCTCCCGTTCGAGATCCACGAGCTTCTGCTTCGCATCACGGTGGTCCGCGTCGGGGCCCTCGTCATCAACCTCGCGATCATCGGCTACCTCGTCTACGCGAAGCGGCTGTTCGGCGCACGCGGCGGGCCGCTCCAAGCACACGACGAGGTCGATTGGGAGGCCATCCTCAGCCCCCCGCCCCGCAGGTCCGTTTCGGCCTGACGTTGCGAGGCGGGGCGCGTCTTCAGCGGACTTTCAGGTTTGGAATGGGAGGCTGTGGTTGTGCGCATCCTTGTGGTCGAGGATGAGCGTCGTCTCGCCGCCGTACTGTGTCGCGCGTTGGAGAGCGAGGGCTACGCGGTCGACGTCGCCTCGAACGGGACGGACGGGTTGTGGATGGCCACAGAGAACTCGTATGACGCCGTCGTGTTGGACATCATGCTGCCTGGGTTGAATGGATTTCAGGTGTGCTCTCGGCTGCGGGATGCGAACGACTGGACACCGATCCTGATGTTGACGGCGAAGGACGGCGACCTCGATCACGCGGAAGCGCTCGACACCGGGGCGGACGACTTCCTTGCGAAGCCGTTCTCGTTGGTGGTGCTGATGGCCCATCTCCGGGCGTTGGTGAGGCGAGGCAGTGGGGAGCGTCCTGCGGTGCTAGAGGCGGGGTCGCTGCGCCTCGACCCGGCCACGCACATGTGTTGGCGCGGTCCCACGGTCGTGGATCTCAGCCCGAAGCAGTTTGCACTGCTCGAATACCTCATGCGACGCAAGGGCGAGGTGCTCGGCAAGGCGGACATCCTCGGTCATGTGTGGGATCTTGCGTTCGACGGCGACCCGAACATCGTCGAGGTGTACATCGCCGCGCTGCGCAAGAGGATCGACGCGCCCTTCGGGTGTGCATCGATCCAGACCGTGCGGCTCGTCGGGTACCGACTCGACCCGGACGGGGCCTGAGCGTGACCGCGCTCGGCAGGCGCCTCACGGGCAGCGTCAGGGTCCGCACGACCGTTGCGGCATCGGTCGTCGTCATGATCGCATTGGCAGCAAGCGCCTTGTTGCTGCTCACCGTCTTGGAACGGCAGCTCACGAACGCGTTGGATGGCACCGCCGAGGCACGCGCCAACGATATTGCGGCGCTTGCGGCGCAGGGACCGCTGCCGCGCACGTTGACGTTCCCTGGGCCGGACGATGCCATCGTCCAGGTACGCCGGGGCGACACCATCGTCGCGTCGACGGCTTCAGCCGCCGGGTTGGCGGCCATCAATGGCCCGGTGCCCGCTCCAGGACGGCTGGTCCTGAGTCGCGTCGACGGCGCGCAGCTCAATGATGCGGGATCGACGTTTCGAGTTGTGGCCCGGAGTGCGGCCACCGACCACGGGACCCTCGTCATCTATGTCGCCAGCAACCTCGACACCGTTGAGCGGCCGACCGACACCGTGCGCAACGCACTTGGCCTGGTGTCGCCGGCATTGGTGTTGATCGTCGCGGCGACGACGTGGCTGATCGTCGGCCGCGCCCTCGACCCCGTCGAGACCATCCGGTCGCAGGTGACAGAGATCTCTGCGACCGACCTTCATCTTCGGGTGACCGAACCGCCAGGGCATGACGAGATCGCCCGTCTGGCTCGGACGATGAACGACCTGCTGGGACGGCTCGAGGCCGGGTCCGAACGCCAACAGCAGTTCATCGCAGACGCATCCCACGAATTGCAGAGTCCGCTTGCCACCATCAGAGCCGAGATCGAGCTTGCCCTCGCCGCCGGCTCCGAGCCGGGCTCGGCCGGCACCCACGTGGGCTGGGCGGAGACGGGCAGGAACGTGCTCGCAGAACAAGATCGCATGGCGCGGCTCGTACGGAACCTTCTCGTGTTGGCCAAGGGAGACCAGACGGCCAGCCAACGCCGTCCCCGCGGCCTGATCGACCTCGACGAGGTCGTGAGTGCCGAGCTGGCGCGACTTCGGCCACGGACCGTGCATCGGCTCGACACCAGCGCCGTGTCCGCCGCCGCCATCCGTGGCGCACCCGACGAGCTCGGCCAGCTCGTGGGGAACCTGTTGGACAACGCCAACCGGCACGCATCGTCCTGCGTGATGGTCGAGGTCCACGCTGATGAAGCGGGCGAGGCGACGCTCGTCGTCAGCGATGACGGCCCTGGCGTTCCCGTATCGGCACGCCAGCACATCTTCGACCGGTTCACCCGGCTTGACGTCGCGCGATCGGGCGACGAGGGCGGCACGGGCCTCGGGCTCGCCATCGTCGTCCAGATCGCCGAACGCCATCAAGCGACCATCACGGTCACCGACCGACCAGGCGGCGGCGCCCGATTCGAAGTCCGTTTCCCGCAGACGATGGCATGAGCCCGACGCCCGACGCTGACGGACGCGACGATGGGCCACGCGCCCACCCAGCACGGCCACGCGGCCCGGCCCGGGATAGGTTACGTCTGACGAACCCCACTCACTCCCCGCATCGTCGACGCCGGTCTCTTTCGGCCGTCGGCGCGCACGCTCGCGAGGGCTAGGACTCTGCCAACTCTGACGATCACGACACCCGAGCTGACGCTGGCGCCCACACGAGGGGCGAGCTCGGAACCGACGAGAAGCATTCATGCGCTCCCTGCGGGTCCCGGTCCTGCGCCCTCGGCCCACGGACCTGTCTGGCGTACGAGCGCACTCGGCGGCATCGTCCTCATCGGCGCCGTGCTCCGGTGGAGGAGCGCGTCGCCGCTGTGGCTCGATGAGGCGCAATGCGTCGCCATCGCCCGCCTGCCCATCGCGCAGCTCGTGTCGACACTGCGCCAGGATGGATCGCCCCCGCTCTACTACCTCATGCTCCACTTCTGGATGCACATCTTCGGATCCGGCGCAACATCCGCCCGCAGTTTGTCCGGTGTGATTTCGGTCGCAACGCTGGCCCCGATGTGGTGTATAGGTCGACGCCTGGGCGGCTCGAAGGTTGCATGGATCAGCGTCCTCCTGCTTGCCAGCTCGCCATTCGCTGTGCGCTACGGCAGCGAGGCGCGCATGTACGCCCTCGTGATGCTGCTGTCGCTCCTGCTCCTCATCACCGCATGGCGATGCGCACAGGCGCCGACGTCCAATCGGATCGCGCTGGTCGCAATCGTGACGACGGCGATGCTCCTCACCCACTATTGGACGCTGTTTCTCGTGGCAGCGGTGGCCGTGGTCGCGATGACTGCGCCGGGCCTCGCGGCACGATCTCGACGGGCAGTCGTGGTTGCCATCAGCGTCGGCGCAGTCCTCGCGGCTCCCGCCGCCCCCCTGCTGATCTGGCAGATGGCGCACACCGCAACGCCATGGTCCGCACGACCGGGACTGCCCGCGATGTTGACCGCAGCGAGCGCGTTCGCGGCTGGCCTCGGAGGACTCCGATGGTTGCTGTGTCTGTGTCTCGTAGGCGCTGCGGCTCTCGCCCTGCGATCAGGTCGGCGCCGCGACCTCGCGGTCGACCCTGCGGCCATGGTTGCGAGGGTGGCGGGTCTCGCGACCGTGTTCGCGTTCACGGCGGGCGTCGTGTCCTCGACGGCACTCGCTCCCCGTTACATGTCGATCATCGTGCCCTCCACGCTCTTGGCCGCAGGCGCGTCGCTCGGTCGGCACCGCCGACAGGTGCTGGCGGCGGTTTCCGTTGGTGGCATGGTCACCATCGGCCTCGTCGCGAGTCTCATCGACACCACCTCCATGCGCACCCAAGCGGGACAGGTCGCAGCCGCCCTCAACCCCGCAGCCAAACCCGGCGATGTCGTCGTCTACTGCCCAGACCAGCTGGGCCCCGACGTCAGCCGACTCCTGCATCCCGCCACCATCCAACTCACCTACCCGAGGCGTGCCGCGCCGCAGATCGTCGACTGGACCGACTACGCGGCCATCATCAAGAGCACGCCGACTCGCCCGTTCGCAGAGACCATCGCAGCCACCGCCGGGCCCGGCCACGACATCTGGCTCGTGTGGGCGCCCGCGCACCGCGGCCTAGAGCAACGATGCCAGGAGCTGGGCCTCGACCTCGCCGCACTCAGGGGTGCGCCCACCAACGTGCTTGAGCCGTCGCGCCGCTACCATGAACAGGCTGGCGTCAGCCGGTACCCCGCGACGGCGGGGGACCCGCTGCGACACGAGTAGCCGTTGATGGTCGAGCTGGGCCTGGATGGCGTCGAATGCTTGCGGCTGAACCGGTCCCTGGTGCCGCGCCCGGTTGGCCCTGCGGCGGCGCGAGACTCCTTCGCCGTGTTGGACGATTGGTTGCCGCCGCCGCGAGATCTCCCGACCGGACTCCGCGGACCGGGAACGACAGTGGTTCGCCGTTCAGCGGGGCTTCAGGTGACGCAGGGGATGCTGTGGTCCGTGCGCTGTGAGACGTTGCCGATGTTCCACTGTGCAATGCGGGCGCCCGATGACCGCGTCCTCCCCGCAGATGCGATGGGAACCACAGGTTGACGCCGGGAACAGGCGCGTCGATCCGCACGCGTATCGTGCTGTCGGTGGGCGCCTTGGCCCTGCTGGCCGCCGCGGGCACGGTGGATGTGGTGGCGGCAGCGTTGGTGGTGGCCTTGATCGTGTCGGCCCTGGTGGTGCTGCGCCGAAAGGATCGCGGTGGCGAGCGGCGTGCGTGGGGGTTGGTCTTCTTCGTGGTCACGGGCGCAGCGCTGGTGTGTGCGCTGACGCTGCCCGCCTACCGCGACGCACCGTCCGCCTTGGTCGTCGCAGAGCAAGCTGCGACGCCCGATGTCGGTCTGACGCCTCCCGGCGTGACTGGGGGATCTGGCGCCGGCGCGCCGAGGGCGAAGTCTGGCGCGTTGGTCCCCTGTCGAGGTGCGCCCAGAGGACCCAAGCGCTGCCACGCGCCGGTGAAACCGTCGCCCATCGTGGCGGCTCCGACCACGACCACGACCGTGGCGCCGGCGATCGCGCGTGAGGTCATGGGGTTTGCAGAGAGCGACGCCGATGACACCGCCAGTGGCGTCGACGCGGCCGCTAAAGCGGTGACCACGGTCGCAGCGACGGGATTGCAGCTTGGTGCCGTGCCGGGCACGGTTGTCGCCTCGCCGACCGGGGACGTGCTGCCCCGCGCCCACCTCAGCGGAGCTGGCGGTCTCCTGCTGCTGCAGAACGTCGTCGGGAACGACTTCGACGGGTCACGAGGGCTGGGCGTGATCGCCCAACCCGGGGTGCGAGGCCACGTCGTCGAAGCGGTGCGGGCCATCGTCGATCGCGACCACTGGGACGGGGTGGTGCTCGATCTTGAGCAGTTGCCGGCCGCAGCACGGGCGCCGTACGTGGCCTTGACGCGAGAGATGCAAGCAGCGTTGGGCGACCGCACGGTGGCCGTTGCGGTGCCGGCGTACGACGATCCGAACGACCCAGATCAGCGCGGCTACGACCTGGCTGGCTTGGGCGATGCCGCCGACCGGCTCATCTGGATGGCGTACGACCAGCACTCTGACACCGACGCTCCCGGACCTGTCGCTGGGCTTCCGTGGGTGAAGTCGTCGCTTGGGATCGTGCTCGGTTCGGTGCCTGCGGCCAAGGTTCTGCTCGGCGTTGCCGGATACGGCTACGCGTGGAAGAGCATCGGCGTGGCCGACGAGGTCACGGTTCCCGAGGCGAAAGCTCTGGCCGGCGCTCCTGGCGCACAGATGCACTTCGATGCCACGCAGAACGAGTGGGGCGGTCGAACCGCGGACGGCCGAGAGCTCTGGTACCAGGACGCGACCGGAGCCGCGGCGCGGGCCCAGGTCGCAGCCGATCTGGGCCTTGCTGGTGTGGCGCTGTGGCGGCTCGGGTCAGAGGAGCCCGGCACCGTCAGCCGCCTCCCGTTTCCAGTGGCGCGGCCCTACGCCGCGAAGGTCGCAGCAACACCGCTTCCAGACGCGAGACCCGTGAGCGAAGTCGCCGCGAAGGGCGTGGTCGCGTTGACGTTCGATGACGGACCCGACCCGACGTGGACCCCACAGGTGCTCGCGATCCTGGCGCGTGAGCACGTACCTGCCACGTTCTTCCTCGTCGGCAAGAACGCCCAAGCACACCAAGATCTCGTCCGCCAAGAGGTGGCCGCGGGTCACGTCGTTGGCGGTCACACATTCAGCCACCCGAACATGGGCCAGGTGCCGGAGTGGGAGCAGCGCGCGCAGATCCAGGGCGGTGCATGGGTGATCGAGGGCATCACCGGCCGCAAGCCGCTGCTGTTCCGGGCCCCCTACGGTGAAGGCGACAGCGCTCCGGGACGCCGTGGGGCAGACGAGCTGGCGACGACACTTGGGTTTCACCCAGAGGGCTGGACCGATGACCCCGCCGACTGGAGTCGTCCCGGGACCGATGTGATCGCGAAGCGAGTCGTCGAGGGCGCCGGAGTGCGCACGGTCGTCCTCCTCCACGACGGCGGCGGCGACCGATCCGAGACCATCGCGGCGTTGCCTCACATCATCGAGACGCTCAGGGCGCAGGGCTATTCCTTCACCACCGTCGACCAGGTCGACGCCAACGTCACCACCCCGTACCTGCGGCGCGGGACGGTCCGCTCCCGGATCCAGGGCGCAGCGATCGTCGCGGCGTTCCGCATCGAGATTGCTGTCCGCCGTCTCGTGGTGTGGATCCTCCTCGGCGTGGCCGCGCTTGCCATCATCCGGACCGTCGGGTGCGGAGCGCTGGCCGTTGCGCACCGGTCAGGTCGACGCCGCCACCGTTCTCGGCACGCAGCGCATGCCACCACCTCCCCAGATCCCTTCACCGTCACCGTCCTCGTCCCCGCGTACAACGAGGCCGCCGTCATGGCGAAGACCATCAATGCGCTCGCAGCCCTCGATCCGTCGCCAGCCAAGATCCTCGTCATCGACGATGGCTCGACCGATGCCACCGCCACCATCGCCGAAGGCTTGATGGCCACCGTGCCAGGACTCCATGTCGTCCGCCAGGCCAACGCTGGCAAGGCCGCGGCACTCAACCACGGCATCAGCCTGACGACGACCGCTGGCGTCGTCGTGATCGATGCTGACACCGTCGTCGACCCCGGCTTCCTCGCGGCCGTCATCCCTCACTTCGCGGACCCCAACGTCGGCGCCGTGGCGGGGAACGTCAAGGTCGGCAACCGCCGCAGCCTCCTCTCGGCGATGCAGTCCCTCGAATACATCGTTTCGCTCAACATCGACAAGCGGGCTCAGGCGGTGCTTGGGATCGTCGGAATCGTGCCTGGCGCCGCCGGGGCGTTCCGCACGCAGGCGCTCCGCGATGCTGGCGGCTACCAATCGGACACCCTGGTCGAGGACGCGGACCTCACGGTGACACTCCTCCGCAGTGGCTGGCAGATCTGTTACGAGGACCAAGCGGTCACCCGGACAGAAGCACCGGAACGACTCGCAGAGGTCATCAAGCAACGCCGCAGGTGGTGCTTCGGAACCGTCGAGGTCGCGGCAAAGCACGCGCCAGCGCTGCTTGATGCGCGAGCTGGGAGGGCGGGAATGATCCTGCTCCCGTGGCAGCTCACGACCCAAGTCATCCTCCCGTTGCTGGGGCCCCTCGCCGACCTCTACCTCCTCTACCTGCTCGCCGTGCACCAAACGACCATGGCGGCTGCGGTGCTCGCAGCCGCGATCATCGCTGACCTCGTCCTCGCGTTTGTTGCCGTCGCCCTCGATGACGAAGCCGCTAGCACCGTGCTCCTCGCGCCGCTCGTCCGCTTCATCTGGCGACCACTCCAACTGCTGGTCCTCGCCCGCGCAGCCCGCCGATGGGCCATCGGCCGCAAGGAGAACTGGCATCCGCTGCGGCGCACCAACTCCGTCCCGGCTCCCCCTCGACGGACCATCGCCGACGTGTCCACCGCGCGCACGAGATGATGGGCGGAATGCGCGTCTTGCTCCGACCCATGTGCTGCGTTCTCGCCGTCGCGGTCGCGGGGTGCGGCGGCGGTGGCACGCCCAAGGCCGCGTCGACCACGTCGACGCCAGCTGTCGCCGAGACCACCACGACCGCACCCACCCCGACGGTTGCCGTCACCCCTGCGACCGCAGCCGTCGGTGCGTCGTTGAAGCTGACTGCCTCCCGCTTCAAGGCGGGCGAGGCCGTGACGTTCGAAGTCGTCTTCCCCGGTGGCAAGACCTTCAAGGGCGGAGCCCACACCGTCGCTGCGGATGGCACCGTGAGCGCCACCTACCGCACGACGACGGGGAATCCGGCTGGCGACTACACAGTGAACGCAACGGGCGACCAGGGTGGCCACGGCGGGGGCACCTTTCACCTGACGGGCGGAAGCGCGCCGGCGCGCCGCGC
>JAYUDU010000400.1:0-10233 GCA_043739605.1 Acidimicrobiales bacterium
CTTGACGCCCCACGGCTCGGTGCGGGCGTCGGCCATGGCCTCGATGCGCGAGTTGACGTGCTCTTTGTCGCCCAGCAACTGATCGAGGCTGACCTGACCGATGACCGCGCCGAGCGTCGCCTGAGCGACCTGCGCGGTGGCGAAGCCGAAGCTCTGCACGTTGACGATCGCCCGCACGGGGTCGACGATCTGGAAGTAGGCCACCGCGTGCACGGTCACCCCGACGTTGTCCTTGGTGATGAGCTCCTGGGGCGGAATGTCGAGCGTGACCGTCTGCAGGCTGACCTTCACGATCTTGTCGATGAGGGGGATCACGAAGAAGATCCCGGGCCCCTTGGCGCCGTCGCGTACGCGCCCAAGCCGGAAGATGACGCACCGCTCGTACTCGTTGACGATGCGGAACCCCTTCAGCACGAAGATCACGACGACGAGGAACACCACGCCGACGATGGGGAGCGCGGTCATGCACCAATGGTGCAGGTCTGAGCCGCGCGGGGCGCGGATGGTTCAGGAGATGGGCTGTTCTGGGGCGAGGGCGACGGTGTAGGTGGTCTCGGCGCTGGGGTCGGTTGCTTCGATGAGGACCAGCGCCGCCGCGTCGACGAGGCCACCGGCGCCGACGATGTCGACGGCGGCGAGGCGGAGCGCGGCGATGCGCGCCGGGGTGTCGGACACCTCGACGCGCTCGACCGGCCAGCGCATGTTGCGCTTGTTGTCAGACTTGGCACGCCGGATGGCCGACAGCGTCGCCGCCGCGACCTCACCGACGAGCGGGTCGCCGCCCCCAGGAAGCTCGTTGACCGTCGGCCATGGGGCGCGATGGATGGATCCCTCCTGCCACCAGCTCCACACCTCTTCGGTGACGAAGGGGATGATGGGGGCGAGGAGGCGCTGCAGCACCGACAGCGCGATGCGGAGCGTGGCCAGCGCAGAGCTGGTCGCCGGGTCGCTGGCCTCGCCGTAGGCGCGGGCCTTGACCAGCTCCATGTGGTCGTCGCAGAAGGACCAGAAGAACGTTTCGGTGCGCTCGAGGCACCGCGCGTAGTCGAAGCCGTCAAAGGCCTTGGTGGCCTCGGCGACGAGGTCGCGCATCGTTGCCAGCAGCGCCAGGTCGACGGCTTCGGTCGGAACTGCTCCCGCGGTCGGCTCGCCGAAGGTCAGGGTGAACTTCGACGCGTTCAACAGCTTGATGGCGAGGCGGCGGCCGACCTTGAACTGGCTGACGTCGAACGCAGTATCGGTTCCGGGCCGGCCGGCGCACGCCCAGTAGCGGACGGCATCGGAGCCGTGCTCGACGAGGTACGGCTCGGGGGTGACGACGTTGCCGATCGACTTCGCCATCTTCTTGCGGTCGGGATCGAGGATCCAGCCGTTGATGGTGGCGTCGGCCCACGGCAGGCCGCCGTGCTCGAAGTGCTAGCGGACGACGGTCGCGAACAGCCAGGTGCGGATGATCTCCGGTCCCTGGGGGCGCAGGTCCATCGGGAACGTGCGGGCGAACAGGTCAGGGTCGTCCTCCCAGCCGCACACGATCTGCGGGGTGAGCGACGAGGTGGCCCAGGTGTCCATGACGTCGGGGTCGCCGATGAAGCCGCCAGGAACGCCGCGCTGCTCGGCTGCGTACCCCGGCGGAACGTCGGAGGACGGGTCGACGGGGAGCGCGGCCTCGTCGGCGAGGATCGGGCGATCGTGATCGGGGAGCCCCTCCTCGTCAAGCGGATACCACACCGGGAACGGCACGCCGAAGAAGCGCTGACGCGAGATGAGCCAGTCGCCGTTGAGGCCCTCGACCCAGCTCTGGTAGCGCTGCTCCATCCAGCCCGGGTGCCACGTGAGCTCTGCACCGCGCTTGACCATCTCGGCACGAAGCGCGTCGTCGCGACCGCCGTTGCGGATGTACCACTGGCGGCTGGTCACGATCTCCAGGGGCCGCTCACCCTTCTCGTAGAACTTCACCGGGTGCTTGATCGGCTTGGGCTCACCGACCAGCTCGGCGGCGGCGATGAGCTGTTCGACGACCTTGGTCTGAGCCTGTTTGACCGTCAATCCCGAGATCTCGGCGTAGGCGGCGATGCCCGCGTCGGTGGTGATCCACTCCGGGGTGTCGGACTTGATGCGGCCGTTGCGCTCGATGATGGAGCGGGTGGGCAACGCGAGCTCGCGCCACCACGTGACATCGGTGGTGTCGCCGAACGTGCAGATCATGGCGATGCCAGAGCCCTTGTCGGGCTGGGCGAGCTCGTGGGCGAGGATGGGGACCTCGACCCCGTACAGCGGCGAGGTGACAGTGGTGCCGAACAGCGGCCGGTAGCGCTCGTCGTCGGGGTGGGCGACGAGGGCACGCAGGCGGCGAGCAGCTCTGGACGGGTGGTCTCGATGAACACCTTCTCGCTGTGTGCGTCGGTGCGGGCGAAGCCGTAGCGGTGGTAGGCGGCGTCCTGCTCCTTGTCCTCCAGCTCGGCCTGGCTGACCGCCATCTGGAACGTGACATCCCAGATGGTCGGCGCCTCGGCCGAGTACGCCTCGCCGCGGGCGAGGTTGCGGAGGAAAGCGCGCTGGCTGACCGTGCGGCTGCGCTCGCCGATGGTCGAGTACGTCATCGACCAGTCGACCGAAAGGCCGACCTTGCGCCACAGGTCCTCGAAGACCTTCTCGTCGCGCTCGGTGAGCTCCTTGCACAGCGCGATGAACGTCGGCCGGGAGCACGGAACCTTGCGCTTGGGGTCGGGCGTGGCGGGCGGCACAAAGTCGGGGTCGAACGGGAGCGTCGGGTCGCAGCGGACGCCGTAGACGTTCTCGACGCGTCGCTCAGTGGGGACGCCATTGTCGTCCCAACCCATTGGGTAGAAGACGATGTCGCCCTTCATGCGCCGATAGCGGGCGATTGCGTCGGTCTGGACGTACCCAAACACCGACCCCATGTGCAGGCTGCCCGACACCGTCGGCGGCGGCGTGTCGATGCTGAAGACCCGGTCGCGGGTTGCCGACCGGTCGAATGCGTAAGTGCGGTCGGCTTCCCACGCTACGGCCAGCCGGTCCTCGATCCCCTCGAGGGTCGGCTTGTCGGGAAGCTGGCGCGGCACGGGCGGATCCTACGGGCGCGTGGCGGTGGGCCGACAGGTGGTTGCGGTCGGCGGCTGTGCGCCCCGACCGTCGTCCCGGCTGCGCTGTTGGGGGCACCCTGGCCTCGCGGTGACTCCAGTGTGCCCGTTGTGTCGTGCGGGATGCGGCGTTGGGGGAATGCTGGCGCATCGTTGGCCCGTGCGATGAGCGCCCTCGTAGGTTGCGGCTGTGCTGAAGCCCGCCGAGACGTCCGTCGCCATCGATCCCCTTCTGGCCGGCCGGTGGAGCCCAAGGACGTTCGATGCGTCACCCCTTGCCGGGGACGAGGTGACCGCCTTGCTCGAGGCGGCGCGGTGGGCGGCGTCGTGCGCGAACGCGCAGCCGTGGCGGTTCATCGTCGGCCTCGTCGGTGACGCCACGCACGCGGCGATCCTCGACACGCTCATGGGTTTCAACCGACCGTGGGCCGACGCGGCGCCGATGCTGGTCGTCGGCGTCGCGATGGTCCGCACGCCCGAGGGCAAGGACTGGGCGCACGGCACGTTCGACCTCGGCGCGTCGATGACCGCGATGACCCTGCAGGCGGTGTCGCTCGGCCTCGTTTCGCATCAGGTCGCTGGATTCGACGTGGCGAAGGCGGTCGAGGCGTTCTCCATCCCCGAAGGCTTCCGCCCGATGTCGGTCGCAACCATCGGCCGCCTCGGCGACGTCGACGCGCTGCCCGATGACGCGAAGGAGCGCGAGGCGGCGCCCCGCGTCCGCAAGCCGCTGTCCGAGATCGCCTTCACCGGCGGCTGGGGCATCCCGATACGTCCGTGAATCGCTAGGTCGGCGGAGCCGGCAACCGATCTCGACCCGTTCCCGCGTCAAGAGCACCGTTGGCCGGCACGCCGGCGGCACGTGCACCGTGCTCGGGACGAGATGAAACGCTTCATCCGAGGCGAGACCACCGTCGGCCGGCACGCCGATCAGCCGATCAGCCGGTCGAGTGCGTCCGGACCGCGCTCGATGTCGCCGCATCGCACGCGCCGATGCGGCGAACGACGCGGTGCCGCCCGACGCTGCGCAGCTTCTCGACCTCGAAGTACGTCGGCGTCGTGAACCCGTTTGCTGTCGTTGGCTCGACCTCGACGTGTGCCGGCAGGCCGCGCCGTGTGGTCGTCCCCGGCACGACGAACCTCGTCGGAGCGAGCTCGCTTGGTTCGGAGCGGGCGATGACCAACGCCGGCCGTAGGGACGCGGGCTCGCTGGGGAAGGGATCGCCGAAGTCCACCAGCCAGACCTCGTCGAATCAGCCGGTCATCCAGTGATTCCTTCGTCCAGCGGATAGGCATCGATGTCAGCGGTGTAGGCCGCCCACGCCGATGGATCGGCGTGCAGTCGTTCGTAGCCGGCGGCCATTTGACGGTCCCACAGCGCCTGTTCGGCTGCGGCGGCGGCGACGCGCACGACTTCGCTGACGGACGACCCTTCGGCCGTGGCGACGCGCCGAAGTCGTTCGTGTGTGTCGGCGTCGACGCGGATCGTCATCGTGGAAGCCACCTGTTCAGGCTACAAACACTGCGCCTCAACGTGTCGCCGCTTCGGCGTCAGCGGGTGAGGACGATCTTGCCCTCGACATCGCCGTTCGACATCGCTTCGAACGCCGCCTCCGCCTCGGTCATCGGGAGCGTCGAGCCGATCTGCGGCTTGATGCCGGCGACGGCGCAGAACGAGAGCAGGTCGCGAAGCTCGTCGAGCGTGCCCATCGTCGATCCGACGATCTTCAGCTGGAGGAAGAAGATGCGCTGCAGCTCGGCGGCGGTGGCATCGCCCGTCGTGGCGCCGGCGATGACGACGACGCCGCCCGGCTTCAGGGCGCGGATGGTGTGCGTCCAGGTGGCGCCGCCGACGGTCTCGAACACGCCGTCGACGCGCTCGGGCAGGCGGGCGTCGGAGGCGAACGTGGCGTCGGCGCCGAGGCTGGTGGCGATCGCCCGCTTCTCGTCGCTGCGGCCGGTCACCCACACCCGGAAGCCGGCGGCCTTGGCGAGGGAGATGAGCGCGGTCGACACGCCACCCGACGCGCCCTGCACGAGGATGGTCTGGCCGGGACGGAGGCCGGACTGCGTGAACAGCATCCGGTAGGCGGTCAGCCACGCGGTGCCCATGCAGGCGGCCTCCTCGAAGGTCATGCCGGCCGGCTTGGGCAGCGCATTGCGCTTGGGGATGACGACGTGGTCGGCGAAGGTGCCCTGGTAGCGCTCGGTGAGGATGGACCGGCCGGGGTCGAGGGTCTCATCGCCCTTGTGATCGCCCGAGCCGACGATCGGGTAGATCGCCACCTCGGTGCCGTCGTCGAGCACACCGGCACCGTCGCAGCCGAGGATCATGGGGAATGCGTCCGCCTTGATGCCGACACCCCGCAGCGTCCACAGGTCGTGCATGTTGAGGCTCGCCGCCTTGACGGTGACTCTCACCCAGCCGTCGGGCACCTCGGCGTCGGGCCGCTCGCCGACGACGAGGGCGTCGAGGGGGGCATCGGGCATCGGCTCACGGGCGTACACGGCGAACATGGCGAGCACCGTAGAGCCCGTGCGGTTCTGCGCATGCAGAACGGCGCGTCGGGACGCCGTGTTCGGCATACGCAGCGACGATCGGTGCGCTGCGCACGCAGAACCGGGCGCCCCAGCACCTGCTCCTGCGTGCGCAGAAGCAACCGCGCGGGCAATGTGGTGGCAATGGCGGCGACGTTCGAACCGCTTCGCATGTACGGCGGCGTCAGCGACGCGACCCCGCTCGACTGGGGGTGGGCCGATGAGCGCCTCGCCGCCGCCGGCCTCTACTGGGTGAGCGTGCCGACCATCGCCGCGCCGCACCCGCGACCGGTGTGGGGACTGTGGACCGGCGAGCGGTTGCATCTCAGCATCGGGACGCCGACGTTCCGGCGCGCCGTGCCCGGATCGCCGATCACCGTCCACCTCGAGAGCGCGGCCGAGGTGGTCATCGTCGAAGGCGTCATCGGCGGGACGGCCGACGACGCTGCACTCGTCGCTGCCTACGACGCGAAGTACCCCTACGACCTCGAGCAGCACCGACCGTTCGTCACCGTCGATGTGGCGCGGGTGCTCGCATGGCGAACAGCGGGCCGGTTCGGGCGCGGGGGGTTCGTGGCAACGGGCAGCTGGCGCTTCGGCTGATGTCGCAACGCGAGCCGGAGTGGATGTGGGATCCGACCCTGTTCGAGGGCTGCGCTCCGTTCTACGACCGCGGGCGGCTGCCGTACGCGCCGGGCCTCGCCGACGCGCTCGGCGCTGCGCTCGCCCTCGACGGACGCGGTCGGCTGCTCGACGTCGGCTGCGGGCCGGGGACCGTCGCTCTTCGCTGCGCGCACCTCTTCGCTGACGTCGTCGGGCTGGACCCGGACCTCGGCATGCTCGTCGAGGCGGCGCGGATCGCCGGCGAGCGCGGCGTCGCGAACGCGCGATGGCTGCACGGGCGGGCCGAGGAGCTGCCGCTTGACGTCGGCTCTGTCGACGTCGTGACCTTTGGCGCGTCGTTCCACTGGATGGACCGTCCGCTCGTCGCTCGGATCGTGCTGCCGATGCTCCGCGAGGGCGGCGCGGTCGTGCATGTCGACGGGCGCCACCAGCACGCGCTCGAGGACGTCGAGGGACACGTGGCCGTGCCTCGGGCGCAGATCGACGAGCTGCGTTGCAGCTACCTCGGCGACGGCCGAAGAGCTGGTCAGTCGGTCCGGCCGTCGTCGCCCGATGGTGAGTCCGCCGTCTTCGCCGCCGCCGGCTTCGTCGGTCCCGAGACGGTTGTGGTGCCGGACGGCCGCGTCGTCCTCCGAAGTGCTGACGACCTCGTGGCCGAGGTGCTGTCGATGTCGTCGTCCGCGCCACATCTCTTCGGCGACCGATTACCCGCGTTCGAAGTCGACCTGCGAGCGGTACTCGAGGCGGCGGCTGCGCGCGAAGCGTTCGCGGTGCGCCTGCCGGACAACGAGCTGAACATCTACCGCACGCGCTGAGCGAGCAGGTCGACGAGCCGCCGCCGAGGCGTTCGCGGCTCGCAGATCGGCGTCCTCGATGCCGCTTCAGTGTGACGCCGATCAAGAAGCCGCGAGGTCGCAATTCGTGGTCGTCCCGCTCGACTGACCTGCGCACGTGGTCCCGGACGCGGAAGGACCCGGCCGCGCGGCCGGGTCCCTCAGATCTTCAGGAGCTGGTGGGCTCAGCGGCCGAACGAGCGGCGCGGGCCGCCGGACGAGCCACCGCCGCGGCCTGCGCCGGAGCTGAAGCCACCGCCCGAGCCGCCGCCGCGACCGGCGCTGGGGCTGAAGCCGCCGCCTCCCGGGCGGTCATCACGGCGGGGGGCCTTTCGGACGCGGTCGTGCCGGGGCGATGAGGCCGTCGGGCGGCCACCCTCGCGGGGGTCGACAACGGGGCGGGCCTTGCGCTCGTCCTCCCATGTATCGACAGCGACGCCGGGCTTGAAGCCCTGCGAACGGAACGGCGTGAACGGGCGACCACCGCGTGCCGGCGCCGGGCCACGACCACGGGGCGCATCGTCGCGGCGGGGGGCGCCGCCTCCGAAGCGGTCGTCCCGCTGGCCCTGGAAGCGGGGCGGGCCGTCATTGCGGCCGGCGAACCGGTCGTCACGGGGGCGGTCGTCGCGCGGGGCGGGGCGGTGGTCGCGGTCGTCGGTGCGGAACGGGGGGCGGGCATCGCGGGCATCCCGATCGAACGTCGGGCGGCGGTCGTCTCGGTCGTTCCCCCGGAAGGCCGGGCGAGCGTCGCGGTCGAACGTGCGGGGACCGCGCTCGGTGCGTTCCGGCCGCTCGTAGCGCGGGCGCTCCGTGCGCTCCGGTTCGTAGGGCTGCGGCTGCTGAACGTCCTCGATGCGCTTGCGGACGTGGCGGACCGGCTTGGTGCCAGCGGCGTCGTGCATCGTCGCGGCGGCCTCGGCGATGCCCTCGGGGATGTTGAGGTCGTCGAGGTTGGGGTCGGCGATGGAGGCCCGCATGCCCGTCTGGCTGAGCAGCTTGCGCGCCTTGCCGACCTGGTCGGGAAAGACGAACGAGATGACGAGGCCGGTGGCGCCGGCGCGTGCGGTGCGCCCGGAACGGTGTACATGGTCTGCGGGACTGTCGGCCAGGTCGGCGTGGATGACCGCGGCGACGCCGTCGACGTGGATGCCGCGGGCCGCGACATCAGTTGCGACCAGCGCCTCGCAACGGCCCTGGCTGAACTGCGCAAGTGCCCGAGAGCGCTGGCCTTGGCTGCGGTCGCCGTGGATGGCCTCGGCGTGGAGACCGGCAGCGTTCAGGCGGCTGGCAAGGGCCTCCGCTCCGGCGCGGGTGCGGGCGAAGACCATCGATGGCCCAACCTTGCGGATGACGTCGACGAGCAGCGGCACCGCCTCCTCGCGACGCACCCGCCATGCAACGTGGTGTGCGGGAGCGATCGGCGGGGGCGTCACGACGTGGCGCACCGGGTCGGCCTGATAGTCGCGAACGAGCTCGCGCACCGCGCCGTCGAGGGTCGCGGAGAACAGGAGGACCTGACGACGGTTGGTGCAGTCGTCGAGGAGGGCGCGGACCTCGGGCAAGAAGCCCATGTCGGCCATGCGGTCGGCCTCGTCGATGATGACCACCTCCACATCGGAGAGGTCGCAGGTGCCCTTGTCCATGAGATCGCGGAGGCGCCCCGGGCATGCGACGACGAGGTCGCAGCCGCGGTAGAGGGCGCGTTCCTGGCCCGAGTACGGCACGCCGCCGTGGAAGACCCCGACCCAGCGACGGATCGACTGGGCGAGCGGCTTGCACACGCCGGCGACTTGCTGCGCGAGCTCACGGGTGGGGGTGAGGATCAGCACGAGCGGCTTGTTGGCCCGGGCGCGGGGCGCCTCGAGCAGGGCTGCGGCGGCGACGAGGCCGAAGGCCAGCGTCTTGCCGGAGCCGGTGGGGGCTTGGGCTGCGACGTCACGGCCGGCGAGGCCGTCGGGCAGGGTCATCGCCTGGACCTCGAACGGCGAGCCGATCTCCATGCGGTCGAGGGCGGCGAGCAGCTCGCGGGGCACGCCAAGGCTGGCGAAGGTCGGGCCGGTCTCGACTGCATCGTCAGCAGTCTCAGAGATGGCGGCGTCGTCGAGGACGGGCGCGGCTGCGCCCGAGATCGGAGTGGAGGACACGAAGGGTCTCAGTTCTGGGTTGTGTACAAGCCGAGGGAACCGGCTCGGCGCCGAGGGTGGCGACGCACCACATGGGGCGCCGCTGCGGGCCTCGACGTGTTCACACCGCAGATCACACCGGGGGGAGATGTCCGGCGCGAGGCACACCGGACCGATGCAACATAGCAGGTATCGAGTGAACGCCGCCACTGATGGCAGCGCAGGCCTGCGCCGCTCTGACAGGGTCGGGGGCGTGCGCTCGCCCGCGACCCTCACCGTGCTCGGCATCGAGGTCGATCGCGTCCGCCTGGGCCTTTGGTCCGAGCGGCTCGCTCCCGACCCGCAGCCGTTCTTCTTGCCCGAAGACGACGCCCTCGGCCGTGATGTGGGCAAGAACGAAGCGCTCTCGGCCGACCTCAGGGACACCTACTGCGGGTGGCGCATCGACCGTTCGCTGGCGGCTCGCTGGGTCACCGAGGAGCGCTTCATGGCGCTGCCGCGCGCCGACCGGGTGCGACTCGTCCGCTCGCAGGTCGACTGCCGCCGGGGCGCGGTGCCAACGGTCCGGCGGTGGGCCGATCTGCTCGACCCGGTCGTGCTGCGCGCACAGGCCGATGGCCATCGGTTCGTCTGGTGGCCGTCGCTGCTGCGACACCACGAGGCGGAGATCCTCGGACGCCTCGTTGACAAGGATCGGCTCCCGAGCCAGCACGAGCGGATCGACGCGGCGACCTGGGCCGGCTGCGCAGCTGTGGTCCCACGGGCCCGAGCGCTGGGCGGTACGTTCCCGCCGGGGAGCGGGCCGAACTGCTTCGGCACGGTGATGGGCGGATGCGGAGTCGAAGGTGCCGAGGACACCTGGATGCAGATCGAGCCGTTCGCGGCGTGGCTGGCGGCGAGCACCCGGCCGGCGACCCGCGCAGCCGACGGCGACCCCGGCACGGTGTTCGTGTGGAGCGACCACGGCGGCGTGCCAGCACACGCCGCCGTCGGCATCGGCGCGGGTTGGGCGCT